>JARCMB010000388.1 GCA_030248825.1 Pseudanabaenaceae cyanobacterium MP8IB2.15
ATCGAATTATCGAGGTGGAGATCGCTCTCTGCTGAACAACGACAAAAATTCCCGTCGATCGCGCCAGATTTTGTAATCGAACTGCGGTCTCGATCGGATCTCTTGGCTGTGTCGCAAAGGCTCCTTTCAGCCGCTCAGAAGGAACGTTACAGCACTTTGCTGATTAGGCTAGTTCAGTGTAGCAAGTTGTACATCGTGTAAGTATTCTATTCCCTATTATCAGATAAAATTGCACTTCAAATTTGAATCGGCTATCGGGTTAAATGGTTGGACTAAGTTTAGAATGGTCTCTTCAGCTAATTTGGCTGAAAACATATAAGAGGACAATTTAGTAACTGGCACACTCAAAGCATCATACACCTGTGGAAATCGCTACAGTCTAGTTAGAGGTAAAGTTAAAAATTTAAAGGTAGATAAGTATGAAAGCTCAACTTGTCCGCATCGATCGACTACTTCCTACGCAGAGAGAAGCGATGTATGCTCTACTCAATACTCATTTTGAGGGAGTCAGAAGAGATGTATTTAATCATGATTTAGCTCAGAAAAACTGGGTGATTTTGCTGGAAGAGAGTCAAGGTGATTCGACTGTTTTAAAAGGATTCTCCACGTTTTTGATCTATGAGCGGGAATTTGCGGGTGAGATCGTAAATGTGGTTTATTCGGGTGATACGATTGTCGATCCCTCAGCTTGGTCTAGTTCTGTGCTGTCTCGTGCTTGGATCTCGGCAATCAATCAGTTGCGGCGACAATATAAGAACGGAAAGTTATACTGGCTGTTAATTTGTTCGGGTTATCGCACTTATCGATTTTTGCCTGTTTTCTGTCAAGAATTTTTCCCCTGCTACGATCGAGCTACGCCGCCAGATATTCAGAAATTAATCGATTACTTGGCGATCGATCGATTCGGTAGTTTATACAATCAAACTACTGGTATTGTGAGCTTTCCCCACCCGTACAAACTCAACCACGATCTGAGCGGGATTCCAGCAGAACGACTGATCGATCGACACATCCAATTTTTTGAGCAGCAAAATCCAGATCATGTTTTGGGCGATAATTTAGTCTGTCTTGCCGAAGTCGTAGAAACCAATCTCACCCCCGCAGGACGACGCATCTGGCGATCTGAATCTCTATTACCTGAATCTCTCACACTCGCATAATTCTATGCCATTACATACATCTCATGCCAAGACATCCCTTAAAATCTTCAACCATCCCGATCGGTTTATCCAAGGTTGGTATTGGGCGATTCGATCGAGCGATCTCAAAATTGGTGCGGTTAAGCCTCTGAGCTTAATGGGAAAGGATCTAGCTGTCTATCGTGGCGAAGACGGAGTTGTGATCGCGATCGATGCTTACTGTCCACACATGGGCGCACATCTAGCGGAGGGCAGGGTCGAAGGAAATAGTATTCGGTGTTTTTTCCATAATTGGAAATTTGACCAGAATGGAGCCTGTACCGAGATGCCCTGTGTAGACCATCTCATCCCAGTCAAGTCAAGCACCTATCCCACTGCCGAAAAGTATGGCATGGTATGGATCTGGACGGGAGATCTGGCAAATCAATCGGTGCCATTTGTGCCAGAGTTAGAGGATTTAGAATGTGAGATTGCGTTTGGCGATCGATTTACGAAAAAATGTCATCCTAATGTCATGATGATCAATGCGATCGATGCCAATCACTTCAACACCGTGCACAACTTCCCGATCGAAATTGAGTTTGCCAAGCGATCGCTCAATCAAAACGCCATAGCTTTCAACAATACGACAAGGGGTGGCGATGACTCTTTACTTGTCAAATTAGTCCGTCGCTTTTACAAAAATGAGGCGACTTATAATATGAGCTACTGGTTTGGCAGTACTGGCACGGTGACGCTGGGGCCAGATTTTCAGCACTTTTATCTCATGTTCGCCTTACGGATGCTGGAAGGAGGTCAAACTGAGGGACAAACGATTTTGATTACCCGCAAACGTCAAGGTATATGGGGATGGGTCTTGAGCCAAATTATTCTATGGCTGACTTGGCTAGTGGGAAATTATTTCGCTAAGGGAGATACCAAGATTTTTCAAACGATTAAGTTCGATCTCAAGACTCCGACCAAAGCCGATCGATCGATCGTTGATTTTATCAGTCATGTCGAAACTCAAACTTCGATCGCTTGGGAGACATGGGAGGTAATCGAACCTGAATCCTCACCCCAGCAACATTCTCAGCATCCAGATCGAATTCCAGAATTAGTGAGAGAAACTATATGATGTCAGATTACCAAGTTGCGGGATTTAACTTACCACATATTGGATCGACCGATCGACTCCAAAATATCTTATCTCTAGCTTTAAAAGATCGGATTGGTGTAAGCGATCGCCAAAGCCAGAACCAGAATCCATACTGGGATGCAACTCATTTCGGCTTGAATCGAGTTGGGATTTTCAGGGAGGCAAATCCCGATCGACAAACCGCTATTCTCCAAATTGCTAGCTATGGCTTACTCGCCGAATCTTATCTGATTGAAAAAGCTGGAATGGGATATATGGCAAAGATGGTATTGCTAGCGGAAACGACCGAAGAGAGAATGCTTTATGCCCTGTTTAGTGCGGAGGAAGCCACGCATTTCGCGCAGGTTAGCAACTTTCTGCCATCAGCTATCCAAATCGATCTTGAGTATGATGCTTTTCTGAAATTTTTGGCGCAATTAGTCGAAACCGAAGATAAGAGTATTCTCCAATTCGTGCTTCAGGTTGTGCTAGAAGGCTGGGGGATCAGTCATTATCGCAATCTCGCCAAAGATTGTCGATCGATAGAACTAGGTTCCCTATTTGCCAGCTTTTTACAAGATGAAGCCCAGCATCACCGCACAGGTTCGATCTTATTCGATCGATCGACATTAACTAGATCTAGTCAAGACGCGATCGTCGAAGCTTTGACTATATTTCTCAGAATGATTCAGGTGGGCCCGCAGCAAGTTTTAGATTCGATCGCCAAGGTTGAGGGCGATCTATCGCGCTCCCAAAAGCTAAAGATTTTAGAAGAGCTTGATACCGAAACACATAGCGGCTCACGGCTCAAGATTTTACGCGGTCTAATGCGTCAAGCCTCGGATATTGTCGATCGACTGGAACAAAAAGGATGTTTCCTGCCTCTCCCCGCCCATAAATGCGTTTAGAATCCCTTAATCATTGCTCTATGAATACTACATTTGAGAAGCCAGCCGATCAACCAAAAGAAAAAAATCTCACAGAGGAACAAAAACTCTGGCGAAAGTTGCAAATTAACTATACTCGCAATAAGCAGCAAGATCAGACGGCGTTGATGGATCAAGCAGCGCAAGCTTTTGAATATTCCGACTGTCAGGATGAATATTGGAATCCAGAGGAGTTTTCTTTACTCTACGGCACTGCCCTATGGGAGCAATCGAGCCAGAGTCAGCGAGTGGTGTTAAATCATCTCTATTGGGTGGCTTACTACTCTCAGATTATCTCAGCCGAGATCGCGACAATTTTCTTCAATCAAACCAGTGCGGCGGGACTCTATGCTCACGGCGGATTTCGCCTGATTTGCGATATGTTGGATTTGGAGTCTACCCAAGAGCGGGCTCACATTGATGCGTTCCAAAAAGTTTCGAGCCAAGTAGAAGAACATCTATTCGGTCAGCGGGTATTCAGTTATCCAATGCGAAGTCCATTTACCGAAACGATGGTTTTTGCCGATACTAATGCGTTTAAAACATCTTGGAAGAAAATTCAACTCCACTATTTCGGCTTAATTTCTGCTTGCAATACATTTCTAGCTTGTCAATATTTCACGGTCAGGGGCTTGCGAACTCTCAACGGCAAGCTAGTCCAGCACAAGCTTAGCAGCTATTATCAAAAGCATCCTGACCAAGCTAATGCTCCGATTCCCGCCAAAATCTCTTACTATCACTTTATGGATGAGAGCTTCCATTTTAATAGCTCCACAATTCTCGCTCATGATGTGATTAAATGCCTCAAACCACCGACCAAGTTCGAGCAGACTGTAGCTAATCTGGGGATTCGGGGCTGTCAGGTCGATCATTATCACTTCTCTGCCGCGATTAATGGCATCTTTTGGTACGATCCTGCGCTTTATACCGCAATCTATCAAGTCATGCGGTCACCAGTTTTTGGGATGGGCGATCGAGAGGCAAAAGCCATGATCCGTCAATGTTTCACTCAGGAATCAGAGGGTTTGCAAAAGAGCTTTCAGACTCATACAGAAGCGATCGAGTCCTACAAAATCTATTTAACCAAGGTAGATTATGCTTGGAAAATTAATAAGGAGATGTCGATCGCCTCGGCTAATTCCATTCCCAAGTATTTAGCAGTGCAGACCAAAGCGATCGACAAGTGGGAGTCTACACAAGCCTTTTTGTGGCGA
>JARCMB010000389.1 GCA_030248825.1 Pseudanabaenaceae cyanobacterium MP8IB2.15
GTGTCACCTTTCTTGACATGTAACCTAAAAGAAGTTCGGTTACCTTTAAGTTTCGCTTTAGTTTTAGGAATCATGACTTAGAGTACCTCAGGTGCTAAGGAGATGATTTTGGTAAAATTTTTGTCGCGTAATTCCCGTGCTACAGGTCCAAAAACACGAGTTCCCTTAGGGTTGCCTTCTTGATTAATAATCACAGCCGCATTGTCATCAAAACGGATGCTCATACCACTAGCTCGGCTGATCGTACTTTTGGTTCGCACGATCACAGCACGGACAACATCAGACTTCTTGATTGGCATATTTGGGGTGGCATCTTTGACCGTGGCAATAATCACATCACCAACACCACCAAATTTACGATTTCCACCAGCTAGGACACGAATGCAGAGGAGCTTCTTCGCACCACTGTTATCAGCCACATTGAGATATGTTTCCTGTTGAATCATTGCCTTGTTCCTCTACTCAGCGACGGTATTGAGAATATCGACAACTTCCCAGCGCTTAGTGCGGCTGAGGGGACGAGTTTCACGAATACGAACTTGATCGCCTTCGTTACACTTGTTCTCTTCGTCGTGAGCTTTAAAACGCCTGGTCTTAACGACGATTTTGCCATACTTAGGATGAGCAGAGCGATTTTCTACTGCAACCACTACGGTTTTGTCCATTTTGTCGCTGACAACGCGACCAACCTTTTCTTTGACTGCCATGTTAAGCTTCTCCTGCGGAATTTGAATTAGAAGAGTTGGCTAGTTGACGCTCATGCTCTACTGTCATCAACTGCCCTAGATGGTGCTTAGCATGACCAAACTGGTGAGGCTGCACAGACTGACGGGTAGCTTTCTTGAGACGCAAATCAAACAATTCTCGTTTAACTGCAATGATCGCTTGCTCTAGCTCTTCATTAGAGAGCTTTCTAGCATCTGCAACTTTTGGGAGTGCCATGATTTATTACTCCTTCTCACGCTTAATGAATCTAGTCTTAATCGGCATTTTGGCATTCGCAAGGCGAATGGCTTCTTTTGCTACTTCTTCAGTCACGCCTGACACCTCAAAAAGGACTCTGCCAGGCTTGACCACTGCAACCCAAAACTCAGGTGCGCCTTTACCAGAACCCATCCGTGTTTCAGCAGGACGCATAGTAACAGGTTTGTCAGGGAATATCCGAATCCAGATTTTGCCACCTCTGCGAATGAAACGGCTCATCGCACGTCTACCTGCTTCGATTTGACGAGATGTGATCCAAGCAGGCTCTAAGGCTTGCATCGCATAATCACCAAAGTCGATCTCGTTACCTCTAGTAGCTGGACCAGTCAAGCGTCCACGCTGTTGCTTACGAAATTTAGTACGTTTTGGACTTAACATAATTTTTAACCTTCAGCTCCCGAGCGGTCTTCAAATTGAGGACGACGACGCTGCTGTTGACGACGTGGTTGATTTTGAGCAGGAGTTGCTTCTTCTTTACCAGCGATGATTTCACCTTTGAAAATCCAGACTTTGATGCCAATTACACCATAGATCGTCTGAGCAGTCTTGTAGGCGTAATCAATATCGGCACGCAATGTGTGGAGAGGAACACGCCCCTCTCTTGTCCACTCAGTCCGAGCAATTTCAGCCCCGTTGAGGCGACCGCTAATCTGGATTTTGATGCCCTCGATCCCCGCCCGTTGAGCGCGTTGAATTGCTTGACGGACGATCCGACGGAAAGAAACACGACGCTCTAACTGCTGGGCGATATACTCGCCGATCAAAGGTGCTTCAGCATCTACCCGAGCCACTTCGACAACGTTAATTCGCACTTGGCTCGTCCCAGATTTAGCAATTGTGCCTTCTTGAGTTAGGTACTTGACTAAACCTTGTCTTAACTGCTCAATGCCTGAGCCACCACGACCAACCACCACTCCAGGGCGGGCAGTGCGAATTTCTAGATCGACTTGATCGGCTTTACGCTCAATTAGAATCTTGGCAATCCCAGCATTACTGAGAGTCTTTTCGATGTACTGGCGGATCTTACTATCTTCGGCTGCCAAGATCGGATACCGATCACCAGTAGCAAACCATCGAGATAAGTGGGGCTGGATAATTCCTAACCGTAAACCTGTTGGGTGAATTTTCTGTCCCATGATTTATGCTTCGTCCTCCGAGTTTGCGATTGGCTTGACTGTAATCGTGATGTGACAGGTCGGCTTTTGAATCTGATAGGCTCTACCCTGAGCACGAGGACGAAATCTCTTTAAGGTCGAACCCATATCGGCATAGGCTTGAGCAACCATTAGCTTGGATGGATCTAAACCTTCATTATGTTCAGCATTAGCAACCGCAGAGCGAAGCACTTTGGTGATCGGCTCACAAGCTCGGTATGGCATAAATTCGAGCATCATCAAGGCATCACGGTAGCTACGTCCGCGAATCTGATCGAGTACACGCCGCACTTTATGAGGTGACATGCGAATGTATTTAGCGATCGCTGGTACTTCGTTTGTTTCTAACAGCATTTTCTTTACTTCCTGGCTTTTTTATCACTCTTAGCGTGACCGCGAAACGTTCGCGTTGGCGCAAATTCACCTAACTTGTGACCTACCATTTGCTCAGTTACATAAACGGGAATGTGAGTTTTTCCGTTATGAACACCAAACGTGTGTCCAATCATCTGAGGCAGAATCGTAGAAGCACGAGACCAAGTTTTGATTACCTCTTTTTTGCCATTGGCATTGAGGTTTTCGACCTTGGTGAGTAAGTGGTCAGCAACAAAGGGACCTTTTTTAAGCGATCGCGACATATCTTTCAGTTATCAGTTATCAGTTATCAGTTCAGTATTGACTTAACTTGAGGCGCTTACTTTAAGCATTACGTCCACCCTTGCCTCGTTTCGAGGATTTACGGCGACGGCGCACAATCAGAGAACTACTGAGTTTTTTCTTCTTGCGAGTTTTGTAACCCAAAGCAGGTTTACCCCAAGGAGTGACTGGGCCGGCACGACCGATTGGAGCACAACCTTCACCACCACCATGAGGGTGATCGACTGGGTTCATCGCAGAACCACGCACCATCGGACGACGATTTTTCCACCGCGCTCTGCCAGCTTTGCCTAGGCTCAAGTTGCTGTAGTCAGCATTACCGACTTGACCGAGGGTGGCGTAGCATTCACGCCGAATCATTCGTACTTCTCCAGATGGCAGCTTTAGGGTGACAAAATCACCTTCTTTGGCAGCAATTTGAGCACCTGCTCCAGCCGATCGAACCATTTGACCGCCTTTGCCTGGAACCATTTCCACATTATGGACAATCGTACCGAGTGGAATGTTGTACAACGGAAGAGCATTACCAACTTCGATCGGTACAGACTCACCTGCTTGGACAAAATCCCCTACATTCAAACCTTTGGGGTGCAGAATGTAACGTTTTTCGCCATCCTTGTAAAATAGCAGGGCAATTCGAGCGTTACGATTGGGGTCGTACTCAATTGCTGCTACCTTTGCAGGAATATTACGCTTGTCTCGTTTGAAGTCAATAATCCGATACTGACGTTTGTGACCGCCACCACGTCTACGACTGGTAATCAAACCTCGGTTATTACGCCCCTTTGCACGGTGCACATGCTTGGTGAGAGACTTTTCTGGTTCTGATTTCGTAATTTCCGAGAAATCAGCTACAGATAGTTGCCTTGTACTTGCGGTGTAAGGCTTGTAAATACGAATGCCCATAATTTTAGGAGACAGGGTGAAGAGATGGATTTAGAAGCTTCTGGCTGCTAACTTGTTGGAGCTAGACATCAGGGAAGAGTTTTATTTCATCGCCTGTAGCAAGAGTGACGATCGCTCGCTTGTATTGAGGTCGTTTACCTGCAAACTTTCCGACTCGATGCGACTTCGCTGGCAGGAGGTGGGTATTTACCTTGATCACTTTGACTGAGAATAAACTCTCGATCGCCGCTTTCACCTCTGGCTTCGTAGCGTTAGAAACTACTTCAAATGTGTATTTGTTGTATTCCAACATCCTAGTGGCTTTCTCATTTACCAGAGGCTGGCGAATGATGTCTGGAAGCCGACGGGGGTCAAATTCAGTTGGTACTTTTCTACCCATCTATTTACTCTCCTGCTGGTCGATCGAGACTTTTTTACTGGATTTTTTTGACGCTTTTGGCTCAGTTACAGAAGCATCATCAGGCTGAACAGCCTCGGCTTCAGCGACCTTTTGATCTTGGTAGACAGCCTGAATTTTCGCCAGAGCTGGAGCCGTAACCACAATTTTCTTCGCTGTTACGATGTCAAAAACGTTGAGCTGATCGGCAGCAATCAAAATTAAATTAGGCAAGTTACGAGCTGACAAGAAAACGGTTTCATCCTTTCGATCGACGATCAAAAGCACCTTGGGCGGAACCTTAGCATCAGTCGGAACTCCCCAGCGACCTAACGCTTGGAATAATTCCTTAGACTTAGGCTTGGGCAGATTAGTAGAGAAATCTTCGACCACCACAATATCTTCAAGACGACTGAAGAATGCAGTACGTAGAGCCAGACGACGCTCTTTGCGATTCATCTTGATGTCAAAATCTCTAGGCTTTGGCCCAAAAATTACACCACCACCACGCCACAGTGGAGAACGGTTAGATCCTGCTCTCGCACGTCCTGTACCCTTCTGTCTCCAAGGCTTGCGACCACCACCTCTAACTTCGGCACGAGTTTTTGTACTAGCAGTACCTTGTCTCGCGTTGTTAAGTTGGCGGATCAAGGCGCGATGCACGATATTTTTTGCACTTGCTGGTTTGGCGACTCTCAGTTCTAGACTGACTTCGCCAATTGCATTTCCTGTCCAATCATGTAATACAGGCATACTGGAATCCTCTCTTTGATACTCCTACTTAGCCTTACCGACAAGCTTGGCAGGCACAATGCTGAGCAAAGCTCCTGGTTTACCTGGCACTGCTCCTTTGATCAGCAACAGGTTGTTGGCGGCATCAACTTGAAATAAAATCAGTTTTTTGACGGTGATTCGTTTGCCACCCAAACGCCCTGCCATCTTTTTGCCAGGGTAGACACGACCAGGTGTCGTACCAGGTCCAATCGAGCCAGGTTGACGGTGATTTTTTGAGCCGTGACCCATAGGTCCGCGCTTAAAATTATGCCGTTTTTGGTAGCCTGCGAAACCTTTACCGATACTCGTACCGATTACGTCGATCACTTGTCCATCACTGAACTGAGTAACGTCTAATTGCTGCCCTAATTGGTAGCCGCTAGTGTCAGAAACGCGATATTCCTGAAGATGCTTTACAGGTGAGCCTTCAGATTTCTTTAGATGACCCAATTCTGCTTTAGAAAGCAGCTTTTCACGGGTAGTCCCGAAACCAATTTGGATACATTGATAGCCTTCTTTGTCAACAGTTTTGATCTGTGTGACTGTACAAGGCCCCGCCTGCACCACTGTGACTGGTACAGAATTGCCCTCTGTGTCAAACACTTGGGTCATGCCAACTTTTTTGCCGAGAATGCCGACAGACATGGATAGGTCTCCCCTTTCTTCTAAGTGAAGGTTTTGAGAAGATTCTGATGGATGATGCTTTTGGACTGTTTTAAGAAGCTGACTCACTAATACAGTTGTCAGGAAGAAAACAATGCCAGAAACAAGAAGTTACAGACAAGGCAAGATCAAAGACAAAGCATTAGAGATGCGCGTAAAAACAGGTTTGAAACGATCCAGAATTCAGAAGCTCAAACTTGGTGCAATAGCATTTAGCTATGCTGTGTGACAGGACTTAAGCGGTATTTACTACTCAGTATCCTTTTTCAGTCACAGTTACTAAAGATACCTTAGTGGTCGGAAAATGTCTAGTACAATACAAAACTAATTTTGAGGATTCTCGCGACTAGTTGATCAAGCCTTCTTCACGAGCGCGTTTACCAGTTTGGACGCGAATATTTTTGCCGGATTCAGGATAGACGGCGAGTGCATCTTGCATTTTGCTCCAGTAGTTGCGGACTGTCCGCTCTGAGACATTCATCTGATCGGCGATAGCTTTGTCGGTCAGGGCTTCTTCAAATGCTAGATGCAGAACTTCTAGCCATTCTGAACGCACTTCTATACCAGTACGGATTTCGCGTGGCGTATAGTTCAGTCCTTGGACTGCCCAGTCAACTCTAGTTAACATTTCTTGGATTGACATTGCCTTGCTAACGACGGTAAAGCCGCCTTCATGTGAGTCGATTACAGGTCGAAGGCGCACTAAAGGCATGGGATCGATGCTGTGAACCACAATGTTTAGAGTTTTGTATTTGGTCATCAGGCTTCTCAGTAGCAGGATGCCGACATCACTGGAAGCCTCGCCACCGACATCTTGAGGCATTGACAGATCCATCACTACTAAATCGGGATGGTTAGTGTCAACCATTTTTAACGCGCTCGAACCTGTCTGGGCTGTAATCATCTCAGCATCAGGATATTGCTGTCTTAAGGGGGGGATAGTACCTCCGATCACAGTCTCTTGATCGTCAACTACGAGAATTTGCTTGATCACAGATGTTGTTTTACCTATTATGCTTATGGCTGAATAGCTTGTCTAAAAATAGCTTGTCTAGAAATGATATGGGTGTAATTTTTTTCTGTAAATACTGAAATTAGGAAGAAAGCTTTCATGATTCAGCATTTAAAAAATCTTATTGGGATTTCATACTTGAATTTTGGATTTTAACTCCAGCAACAGCATTTGTATAGCTTCAATAAGGTGAGGAATGAGGATAGTTAGCTTCTTATCGATCGAAAGTGTGAATATTTATGGTTGGGCATTTTTTGCTGAATTTTTCTTCAGGTTGCCATGATTGGGAAAAAGCAGACAAAAGATCGGATAACGCCTGCATCTTCATCAGTTCGACGCAGGGGCAACTTCGCCAAGATTTTGGCAATGATTTTAGTTGGGGTACTGGCTAGCGTTGCGCTGGAAGTTTCGACTCACTGGTTTGAACGGATCGATCGAGCTGGAGCTTTACCAGAGTTAAGAGATAACCAATCTCAACTCAGTAGTTTACCAATCATGCGCCCCGCCCCACCCGCTAATGCTGAGGTGTGGGAATGTGAAGTGGTAGTAGTTGGCGGCTCTTTAGGTGGAGTAGCGGCGGCTTATCATGCCATGCAA
>JARCMB010000390.1 GCA_030248825.1 Pseudanabaenaceae cyanobacterium MP8IB2.15
GGGTCGAGCGTTTGAGCTTCGTAATATTCATCGATTAATCCTTCTAGTTTTTGTAAACTGCCATAGAGTTCGGCGCGGGTCATCGGTGGCGTGAGATGATCGAGAATCACCGCTTGCGATCGGCGTTTTGCTTGAGAACCTTCGCCTGGATCGTTGACAATAAACGGATAGAAATGTGGCATCGCCCCGAACACGGCTTCAGGATAGCAGTTCTCTGATAAGGCGATACCCTTACCTGGCAACCATTCCAGATTGCCATGCTTGCCGACATGGACGATCGCATTCGCGCCAAACTTGGCTCTTACCCAGTAGTAGAAGGCGAGATAGGCGTGAGTTGGCTCTAAATCAGGCGCGTGATAGTTGAGTGTGGGGTCTCGATCGTAGCCGCGTGAGGGTTGGATACCGACAAAAACATTGCCAAATTGGATACCCGCGATCGAAAAGCTCTGCTCTTCTCTAGGATCGCCCCAACGTGACTGGATGCCTGATTGCACCAGATCGGGTAATTGGTGGAAATGCACCTGATAATCTTCTACTACTAAAGATTGATAGATGTTTCTCGTACCAAATGATTCGGGATCGTTCGTCACCCCAGCCGTTAAGGCTTTGATCAGAGCATCGCTATCGACGGGAATTTCACCCACTTCATATCCTGCCTGCTTGAGGGCTTTGAGAATTTCCAGACAACTCGCAGGCGTATCCAATCCCACGCCATTTGCTAATCTACCATCACGATTGGGATAGTTGGCAAGGATCAGCGCAACCTTTCGATCGCAGATGGGAGTTTGCTTGAGATTTATCCACTTGGCAGCCAAATCCGCGACAAAATTAATCCTCGATCGATCGGGTTCATACACGACGATATCAGTTTGCAACGCCGTATCTTGGAACTTCACAGTTTTAAACGAAACGGCACGAGTAATAATTCTGCCATCGACTTCGGGCAAAGCCACATTCATGGCGATGTCACGCGGTGTTAGTCCTTGCGAACTCTCTGCCCACATCTGCCGCCCACTTCCACTCAAAATCACTTGAAAAACGGGCAGATTCAGGGTTTCCCAAAGCTCAACCTTGGGCGCGTCTGTCTCTAGGCTTGCTAAGGAGAAGCTGGTTGTATTCAGCAATATGTCTACTCGATTACGGCAATACTGGATTAATTCTGCTTGGACATCAGGTTCTTTAAGCGATGAGACATAGATTGGAATGGGGGTGAGATTGCGCTCGACTAAGGCTGCACATAAAGCGTCGATCGCGGATGTATTACCCGATAGATAGTGGGCACGATAAAAGATAATCGCGGCTGTACCCTCAATCTTTCGATCTGCTGTTTTAGGCGTGGAAGATCGATCGAGATAAATCCCAACACGCGGCACTGGTTGAGGTGGAGCATAGTCAGTAGCATAATCGAGAAATTGCGCGGCGATCGACTTGAGCAAATTTTGATAATTCTCCACCCCTGCTTCGATTAAATATTGCCAAATTCGATTGGCGATCGACAAGGCGACCGTGGAATGGCTGATCAGGTTTGGATCGGGGCGTTCATCTCCAGGTAGCACAATTAAGGTCGCGCCAGTTTGCTGCGCGGTTTCCTTCACCACCTCCAAACCATAACTCCAGTAAGACTGCCCGCCAATCAGCCGCACGATCATTACCTGTGCTTTTGCCAAAACTTCTTCGGCATAGGTGTCGATCGTTAGCTCCTGCTGGAGTTGCAACAAGTTCACCACCCGCACCGCAGGAAAGTCTTCTGGCAAACTCGTCACGGCCACCGCCAGAGTTTGGATGTCAGTATCCGCCGCCGTAATAATCACAATTGGAGCGGGTTGCTGTTCGACAAAGATTAACCCATCAGTGGACTGGTTCCAGCCTCCTGGGATGGTAGCAAGACGATGCATTGGCGGTAAGATATGAAGAATAACAGCTTTTCCCAGCATATCAGCTATCCTAAGATTGTTGGGCATCCTAGAAGTTCATTATGGAATTCGCCATGAAAATTGCGACAGACTACAGGCACATTCAACTAGACGAGAAAGGTCGAGCGATCATTTCAGATTCAACGATGAAAGTCAGTGAGCTGATCATGTCGCGAATTGCCTATGGGTGGAGTGCTGAAGAAATGCATTTCCAATATCCCTTCCTTGCTATGAGTCAAATTCACTCTGCCCTAGCCTATTATTGGGATCATAAATCCGAAATGGATGCTGCGATCGACGCAGATTTCCAAAGTGCTGAAGAAATGCGAATTCGAGTAGGTGAAACTTCTTTTGGATCGAGATTAAAGGCTCTAGGGCTAAATAAATGACTGTAGCCTTTTACATTGACGAAAATGTGCATAGAGCAATCGCTGATGAATTACGCATACGTGGTGTAGATGTATTGAGTGTTCGTGCAGATGGGAAAGCAGGTACATCCGATCCAGAAGTGCTACAACGAGCTATGGAATTGAGACGTGTGGTATTCAGGCGCGATCAAGATTTTCTCATAGAGGCTAATGCTCGGATGCAAAGAGGAGAAGCATTTGCAGGTGTTATATACGCTCACCAGTTAAGCGTTTCAATTGGTCGCTGTGTAGAGGATTTGGAGTTAGTTGCCAAGATTGGTAATTCCGAAGAATTCTTTAACTGCGTTCAGTTTCTACCGTTGTGATGTCGCAGTAATGGAGAATATTTAATTAAATGTCGATCGTGATCGCGGGTGAACGTAGCGGGGTCGGGAAAACTACCGTAACTTTGGCATTACTAGCAGCAATGCGATCGAATGGTCAATCAGTCCAATCTTTTAAGGTTGGGCCAGACTATATCGATCCGATGTTCCATTCCCATATTACAGGACTCGCTTGTCGCAATCTCGATCCTGTTCTCACCTCAGAGAGCTATGTCCAAGAATGTTTTGCCAAGCATAGTCAGACCGATTATGCCCTGATTGAAGGCGTGATGGGTCTATTTGATGGTGCAACTGGTCGAGATGATACCGCCAGCACCGCTCATGTCGCAAGGTTGCTGAACCTCCCAGTCGTGCTGATTCTCAATTGTGCCAGCACATCACGATCGATCGCCGCAATCGCGCATGGATA
>JARCMB010000061.1 GCA_030248825.1 Pseudanabaenaceae cyanobacterium MP8IB2.15
CAAAGGCTTCCCTGCGGTAGTCGAAGCAGCCGATGCTATGGTCAAAGCTGCCAGAGTTACTCTGGTCGGTTACGAAAAAATCGGTAGCGGTCGCGTTACTGTGATCGTGCGTGGTGATGTTTCTGAGGTGCAAGCATCAGTTGCAGCAGGCGTTGAGAACATTAAGCGAGTCAATGGTGGTGAGTTGTTGTCTACTCATATCATTGCCAGACCACATGAAAACCTAGAGTACGTTTTGCCTATTCGCTACACCGAAGAAGTGCAGCAGTTCTCTTTCTAGGATGATTTTGATGGGAATGTTTAGCTAGTTATCTAATAGAAATATCTAATAGAAATATCTAATTATTCTTGATTTAGTCGAAAAATATTCACAAATTCAGTATTTATTAGGAACAAAAAAATGGCGATCGCAGTTGGAATGATTGAAACCTTGGGCTTCCCCGCAGTTGTTGAAGCAGCCGATGCTATGGTAAAAGCTGCCAGAGTTACTCTGGTCGGTTACGAAAAAATCGGTAGCGGTCGCGTTACTGTGATCGTGCGTGGTGACGTTTCTGAAGTTCAAGCTTCAGTTGCAGCAGGCGTAGAAAACGTTAAACGTGTTAATGGTGGTCAAGTTCTATCGACACACATCATTGCTCGTCCTCACGAAAACCTAGAGTACGTCTTACCTATTCGCTATACCGAAGATGTTCAACAGTTCGCTGAAAATGTGAATGCCATTCGCACAGTTAGTCGGTAATGCTAGCAGATAATGCGCTACTACAGGTTAAGGAAACTGGGTTGGGAACAGATGTTCCTAGCCTAATTCTTTAACCCTTAGCCCTATAACCAAAATGCAAATCGCCAGAGTTTGCGGCACTGTTGTTAGTACCCAAAAAGAACCAAGCCTGACTGGAACCAAGTTTCTCTTATTGCAACTTGTGGATCAAGAAGGCGAACTACTCCCAGAGTATGAAGTTGCAGCTGATACTGTCGGTGCAGGGATTGATGAATGGGTGCTCTTTAGCCGTGGTAGTGCCGCCCGTCAAGTGCTTGGTAGCGAGAAGCGTCCTCTAGATGCTGCCGTAATCGCAATCATTGATACGATCAGCGCAGGCAATCGCCTGATCTACAGCAAACGCGATCAGTACCGCTAAAGCCTGATACTAATCGTCCAGCCATAGTTTAAGAATAAAACTTTGAGAGCAGTTAGCAGCTAGAAGACGGTTATCAAACGGTCAAAAGCTAATTGCTTGATATCTCAATTTAATTTAAAAGGAATTTGTCATGGTAGTTCGTAGCTATGCTGCCGCTCCTCCCACGCCTTGGTCAAAGAGCTTGGCGGAACCTCAGATCGATGAAAGTGCTTTTGTCCATACTTTCTCCAACATTATTGGCGATGTGTATATTGGCGAGAAAGTGATGATTGCACCTGGCACATCAATTCGGGCAGATGAAGGATCTCCCTTTTTCATTGGTTCGAGTACAAATGTGCAGGACGGTGTGGTCATTCATGGGCTAGAGCAGGGTCGGGTCAAAGGAGATGACGGACAGGAATATTCTGTCTGGATCGGTGATAGCGCTTCGATTACGCACATGGCTCTGATTCATGGGCCCGCCTATGTTGGCGATCGATGTTTCATTGGTTTTCGATCGACCGTATTTAATGCCAAGATCGGTGCAGGTTGCATTGTGATGATGCACGCCTTAATCCAGGACGTAGAAATTCCACCTGGTAAGTATGTTCCATCTGGATCGATCATCACTACTCAGGCTCAAGTCGATCGACTAGCTGATGCAGCAGAGTCTGATATTCATTTTGCTCACCATGTCGTAGGAATCAATGATGCCCTGCGTACTGGCTACCGTTGTGCTGAGGATGTGGCCTGCATTGCCTCATTTGTCGATCAGCTCGATCAGTCTTATCAATCTAACCAAACAGAGAATATGCAATTGAGTTCAGATGTAATCTCTCAGGTGCGCCAACTACTTACCCAGGGCCACCGTATCAATACCGAACATGCTGGCGAGCGGCGCTTCCGCACGAACTCATGGCACAGTGACACCGCAATTACGGCAACAACTGAGTCGGGTGTACTAGCAGCATTAGAATCTCGCTTAGCTGAATATAGCGGTGAGTATGTCAGGCTGATTGGCATTGACACTAAGAGCAAGCGCCGTGTTTTAGAACAAATTATTCATCGCCCTGGAGATAAAGCTCCCGTGCAGTCATCTAGTTCTGCGCGTGTTCAGGTTGAATATGTTGGCGGCAACTCATCTTCTAGTCACACCTCTAATCAGAACGGTGGCAAGTTAGGTGCAGACGTGGCATCTCAGGTACGAGGTTTAATCTCACAAGGAAATCGCATCGGGATCGAACATGCTGATGAGAGACGTTTCCGCACCAATTCTTGGTATAGCGGTGGCATAATTGCCTCGACTCACGAAGCTGGAATCATGGCTGACTTGGAAGCCCGCATATCTGAATATGGTGGCGAATATGTGCGCCTAGTAGGGATTGAGCCGAAAGCTAAACGCCGCGTTTTAGAATTGATCGTGCAACGCCCTAGTGGTCAAGCTCCTGTTCAATCTGGCAAGCCTTCGACTAGTTATAGTGTTGGCAGTCATTCTGGGGATTCTTCTAGCAGCTACGATGGTAGTAGCAAACTTGGTGCTGATGTTGTCAATCAGGTACGCGGTTTAATCTCACAAGGACAACGGATTGGGATTGAACACGCGGATGAAAGACACTTCCGCACTAATTCTTGGTATAGCGGTGCAGCAATCCCTACCGATCATGCGTCGGGTGCGATCGAGGCGATCGAATCTCGGTTAGCCGAGTATGCTGGCGAGTATGTGCGTCTGGTCGGAATCGAACCTAAGGCAAAGAAACGTGTTTTGGAACTAGTGATCCAAAGACCTCATGGAAAAGCTGCTCCCACCGCATCGTCAGGATCTAGTAGTAATGGGAATAGTAGTTCTCAAGCCTATGCTCCTGCTTATGCCCCTAGCGGTAAGCTTGGTCCAGAGGTGGCAGCACAAGTGAGACAACTGCTGATGCAGGGACATCGTGTTGGGACTGAACATGCGGATGAGCGACGTTTCCGCACGAACTCTTGGTATAGTTGCGCTCCAGTTGATTCAGCTAATGAAGCAGCAGTGATGGCGGCACTCGAAACTTGTCTAGACCAGCATAGTGGCGATTATATCCGTCTGATCGGAATTGACGCAAAAGCCAAGCGACGAGTTTTAGAGTCAGTGATCCACCGTCCGAAAAAGTAGAGGCGAGCTTATTCAAGCACTTTCAGTTTGTCTTCGATCTACTTTCGATCTATTTTTGGTCCCAAGAAGCCCATGCATTTACTTTCACTACAACCGCCAAGCACCACTGACGCTTATGTTAGTGGTGATGTAGTGATTCATCATAGTGCGGTAATTGCTCCAGGAGTATTGCTGCAAGCAGATCCAAATAGTCAGATCTCGATCGCGGCAGGAGTTTGCATTGGCATGGGTGCAGTCTTGCATTCGATCGATGGTCGGTTAGAAGTAGGTGCTGGGGCGAATTTAGGTGCAGGTGTTTTACTGGTCGGTACTTGTAAGATCGGTGAACATGCTTGTATTGGGTCGGCGAGTACGATTATGAATGCGTCGATCTCACGAGGACAGGTTGTGCCATCTGGTTCTCTGATTGGCGAGTTCCGCGATCGCAGCATGAAAGAGCAGACCGTAGAAGAATCTGAATCTAGCCCTGAATCTTCGATCGAACCAGTAATTGCTGCCAAGCAGGTAGCTGAAGTGATAATCTCGCAGCAAATAGAAAAGATAGAAGTTTCTCCCAATATTTCTTCGTTTATTGAGCCAACTGTGAGTTCATTCATCGCGCCTCATATATCTTCGTTTATCCCCCCAATAATAAGTTCGTTTATCGATCCAAGTGCGAGTTCGTTTATCGATCCAAGTGCGAGTTCGGTCACCGAGCCTGATGTCGCCCCAACTCCAACTAATCCTCCTTCGATCGCACCAAGTATTACGCAGGGACAAGCACATCTCAATAAGCTGATGGGAAAGTTGTTTCCTCACGGTCAAAATCTCAATGCTCCCCCCAACCTTAATTCCGACCACTCTTCGCAATGAATTTAGCGCGACAAACTGTTCAGTCCGCCAATAGAAATTAAATTGCAATAGTTGGGGCGGTCAAATATTTGCTAGTATAATTAGCTGGCATTGTATAAATTCAAACCTACCTGAAACAAAATGGCTAAGAAAAGTATGCTTGAGCGCGAGAAAAAACGTGCCGAGCTGTTAATAAAATACGCACCAAAGCGTGAAGCTCTCAAGGAGCAACTGTCTTCACCTAAATTATCGCAACAGGAAAAGATTACCCTGCACCGCGAACTGCAACAACTACCTCGCAACAGCAACCCTACTCGCACCCGCAACCGTTGTTGGATGACTGGCAGACCGCGTGGTTATTACCGAGATTTCGGTTTGTCTCGCCACGTTTTCCGTGAAATGGCTCACCAAGGTTTGCTCCCTGGCGTTACCAAGTCGAGCTGGTAGTCGATCTGGTATGAGAATGAGGGCTGGTTAATTGCCCTCGCTTAACTTTTTGTAACTAATTTCAATTTCACTGGCAGATAATTTCACGCTGAAGTATGAAAGGAATTATCCTGGCAGGAGGTTCTGGCACTAGGCTCTATCCACTTACGCATGTAGTTAGTAAGCAACTCATGCCAGTTTACGATAAGCCGATGATTTACTATCCTTTGTCAGTCCTGATGCTGGCGGGGATTCGTGAGATTTTGGTGATCTCAACGCCGAAAGATTTACCTTTGTTTCGATCGCTACTTCAAGATGGCAGTCAGTGGGGATTGCAGATCTCGTATACCGAGCAGCCACAACCAGAAGGACTTGCTCAAGCTTTTATTTTAGGCAAAGATTTTATTGGACAAGAGCCAGTTTGCTTGATCCTCGGTGACAACATCTTTTACGGGCATGGCTTTAGAAATGTGCTGCGGTCTGCGGCTGAGCTTACGCATGGCGGTTTGGTGTTTGGCTATCGGGTTACCGATCCACAACGCTATGGGGTGATTGAGTTCGATCGACATAATTGGGCGGTTAGTCTCGAAGAAAAGCCAAAGAAACCAAAGTCAAACTATGCTGTCCCTGGCTTATATTTTTACGATGCCAAGGTGACGGAATTAGCTGTACAACTCCAGCCTTCCCCTCGTGGGGAGCTAGAAATTACAGATTTAAATCTGGCATATCTGCGCCAAAATAATCTCAGAGTGGAAATTTTGGGACGCGGCTATGCTTGGTTAGACACTGGGACACACGAATCTCTGCATCAAGCCGCTAACTTCATCCAAACCCTAGAACAAAGACAGGGGTTGAAATTAGCCTGTATCGAAGAGATTGCTTATAGCGAAGGCTACATCGACAAAGCGCAATTAAAACGACTCGCCGAACCACTCGCCAAAAGTACTTATGGGCAATATTTACTCCGAGTTTTGCAAGAAAGTCCATCAGATTTACGAGAGTACTGAGTAAATTACCCCAACCTGCTTACGCGAGGATGGGGCTTTCAATAGCCCTGAGATGATCTGCAATATTGCAAAACAATCTCGAACCTTCAGGCGCAGTTA
>JARCMB010000062.1 GCA_030248825.1 Pseudanabaenaceae cyanobacterium MP8IB2.15
ACTGAAGCGACGTGTTGCCAGTCATGGTGATAGGCAAAGTATTAGCCAGACAAAGACAATTTTGGTGATTGATGATGACCCAAGTATTCGTAGCCTTCTAAGACAAGAGTTAGAGTCACACAGTTATGTGATTCGAGAGGCAGTCAGTGGTGAAGATGCGATCGCCAAGATCAAAGAATCTCGTCCTGACTTGATTACACTCGATCTGATCATGCAAGGTATGAGCGGCTATGAGGTTGCGGCTGCGCTCAAAGCCGATCCTGCCACGCTCGATATTCCAATTATTATGGTGTCAGTTCTAGATGAGAAGGAAAAAGGCTTCCGTTTGGGTGTTGATAGCTATCTGACTAAACCGATCGATATGGGGGTTTTG
This sequence comes from Pseudanabaenaceae cyanobacterium MP8IB2.15, assembly GCA_030248825.1. GTDB lineage: Bacteria > Cyanobacteriota > Cyanobacteriia > Pseudanabaenales > Pseudanabaenaceae > JARCMB01. The sequence continues at coordinate 374 of JARCMB010000062.1, forward strand.
ATGCTGGAAGTAGACTTGCTTCTGAGTGGCAAATCGGCAAAAGGCAAAAAAGTGTTGGTCGTCGATGAAAATCTCTCAACTGTGAGTATGTTGTCTGAGGTGCTGCAAGCTCAAGGCTACAATACGATTAAAGCTTTTAGTGGGCAGGAATTGCTGGATAAAGCAGCCGAAACAAATCCCGATATGATTATCGCTAGCACTAAATTTTCAGAGCAGCAACAGAGTTTGCGTTCCGCTAAAGGCATGGAAAATATTCGCTTTTTGCTAGTAGCGGACTAGTCAAAGTCTGTAATTTATTAATCTGTAGCAAAAGGATTAGTTAATGCCTCGAATCTTTGACAATATGCAGAAAAATCTGCTCCCAGAATTACGCAATACCTTAGACGGTGCTATTCGGGCTGATTTTTGTGTTGGTTATGTCAACCTCAGGGGATGGCGATCGATTGAAGACAAAATCGAGCAGTTTGCGGGAACTGAGGACGCAAGATGTCGGTTACTTGTGGGGATGCAAGCTCTACCAAAAGATGAATTGCAGTCTTTGCTTAGTCTTAGCAATGAAGGGGATCGAATTTCTCTCAATGAAGTCAGCAAAATCAAACGCCGCTATGTTGAAGAATTTCGATCGCAGTTGACCTATGGCGCACCAAACAACCAAGATGAAGCAGCATTACGGAGATTAAGCGCCCAATTAAAAGCGGGAAAAGTCACAGTTAAATTATTTGCCCGTCATACTCTCCATGCCAAGCTCTATTTAGTTTACGTTCTAGAGAAAACACCTCGGATTGCCTTTTTGGGAAGTAGCAACTTAACTCTATCTGGTTTATCGAAACAAGGTGAACTGAACATAGATGTTAACGATCATGTGGCTACGGAAACTCTAGAAACTTGGTTTGAGGACAAATGGACAGATAAATTTTGTGTTGATATCTCTCAAGAATTAGCAGAAATTATTGATGAAAGTTGGGCTAAGGAAGAATTAACGCCTCCCTATCACATTTACCTAAAGATGGTTTACCACCTTTCCCAAGAAGCAAGAGCAGGGATAAATGAATATCTCTTACCCAAAGAGTTTAAGCTGTTTGATTTTCAGGCCGCAGCCGTCAAAATTGCGGCTCGTCATGTGAACAGACGCGGCGGCGTGATAATTGCCGATGTGCGATCGCTAAAAGCTTTTGACTTTAGCCAAGAACCCGATGATTGGCGCGACCTGATGAGATTGTTTATGGTTAGGCGTACCCGCAGTTTCATCAAAAATAACTATGCTGAACCCAAAGGAGATCCAACTGCACGAAAGTACTTAGAATTTCCTGATGGTACACGCTCCTATTTTCCCAATCGCATACCCAAAACCGCTAAGTTCTCAATTAGCTCAGACAAGGAAGATCTTTATTCTCTGCTTTACAGCGATCGCGTAGTTGATGTGATTAATGCCCTAAATTTACCGCGATATGGTTTAGGTAACTTTGCCATTGATAAGCCTGTTAAATCTCCCACTGAAGCAGAACAAAAGATTCTCGATAGCCTGTCCCGCGCTGGAAAGCGGTTAATGGGTTTCTGTCGGACTAACCTATTCAAACGATTAGAAAGCAGTGGTATAGCTTTTTTGCAGTCAATCGATCGACATATCCTGCGAAATTACATTTTTCTCCATGCGATCGACAATGATTTAGATATTCCCATCGGGACACAGGACGCAGCCCTGTTAGATCCTAAGAATGTTGACGAGGACTCAGATTCATTGGTATCGACAGATAGTGATGTGGAAACTGAAGGCGATAGCGACGATGTGGAAGGTAATGCTGAAGGCAGCTATGAAAAACGCGCCAAGTTTGTCTATGAACTCTATGCCAAGAAATATAAAAAACGGTTCAAGTGGATTCGCTCAAACCTGTTTAAAGAAGACTTAAAAGATGCTTTACTTTCCGATGCTCAAGCCTTGATTCAGGTAATTAGCCTATGTCCAGAGTGGCAAGCCAGCAAAGATCGCAAGTTGGAAACACTGGTAAAGCTGCTAACAGTTGACCATATCGATCGAAAGGTACTGATATTTACCCAGTTTGCCGATACTGCCAACTATTTAGGCGAGCAGTTGACAAAATTTGGTATTGATAAACTTGCCACAGTTACGGGTAGCACCGAAAACCCTACCGAGCTTGCTTATCGGTTTAGTCCTAAGAGTAATAAACGGTTGGGTGTGGTTGTTAACGAGTTACGGGTCTTAGTTGCCACTGATGTACTCAGCGAAGGTCAGAACTTACAGGATTGCGACATCATCGTTAATTACGATTTGCCTTGGGCTATTATCCGACTGATCCAAAGAGCAGGACGGATCGATCGTATTGGGCAGGATTCAGAGCGAATTCTGTGTTATTCGTTTTTACCAGCCGACGGTGTAGAGGACTTAATTAAACTCAGAAGCCGACTCCGCCAGCGTCTCGAAGAAAATGCTGAGGTTGTCGGTACTGATGAATCATTCTGTAAATTACCCCAACCTGCTTACGCGAGGATGGGGCTTTCAATAGCCCTGAGATGATCTGCAATATTGCAAAACAATCTCGAACCTTCAGGCGCAGTTA
>JARCMB010000391.1 GCA_030248825.1 Pseudanabaenaceae cyanobacterium MP8IB2.15
AGATCGGAATGGCGATCGCGATGATTTGCGCTACTCATTTTGGATCGATCGAGGTGGAACGTTTACAGACATTGTGGCAAGATGCCCTGACGGCAAAATTATCCTACACAAGTTGTTATCGGAAAATCCTGAACGATATGTTGATGCGGCATTACAGGGTATTCGAGATCTTCTGCTAATCCCGACTAATGCTCCGATCCCAGCTAGCAGGATCGCCGAAGTCAGAATGGGTACGACCGTGGCGACTAACGCTTTATTGGAAAGGCAAGGCGATCGAACGGTTTTATTAATCACCAAAGGCTTTAGAGATGCGCTCCGCATTGGCAATCAAAATCGCCCCGATATTTTCGCACGGCAGATTATTTTACCTGAGATGTTATATGAGCAGGTAATTGAGGTTAACGAAAGATATACGGCTCAAGGCGAAGAGTTGATTCCTGTCGGCACAGAATTTATTGCCGCGCTCCAAGCCGCTTTCGATCGAGGGATCGGGGCTTGTGCGATCGCATTGATGCATGGCTATCGCTATCCCACCCACGAACAACAGGTCGCGTCGATCGCCCGCCAGATCGGTTTTACTCAGATCTCTCAATCTCACATTGTCAGCCCTCTGATGAAGCTGGTAAGTCGCGGTGATACCACAGTGGTTGATGCTTATCTCTCACCGATCTTGAGAAGATATGTGAGGTTAATTAATCTTGAATTATCGGGCGATCTACTCAAACCAAATCCCCGATTACTATTCATGCAATCAAATGGAGGGCTGACTGATGCTGACTCATTTCAGGGCAAGGATAGTATTCTCTCTGGGCCTGCGGGTGGCCTTGTTGGCGCGGTACAAACTAGCTTGATCGCAGGTTTCGATAAGATTATTAGCTTTGATATGGGTGGGACTTCGACTGATGTGGCGCACTATCGCGGCGAATATGAGCGCAGTTTTGAGACCGAAATTGCAGGAGTGAGAATGCGCTCGCCGATCATGGCAATTCACACCGTTGCCGCAGGGGGAAGTTCACTACTCCATTTTGATGGTATCCGTTATCGAGTGGGGCCCGATTCGGCAGGCGCAAATCCTGGTGCAGCTTGCTATCGGCGGGGCGGCGAACTGACGATTACAGATGGCAATGTCATGGTCGGTAAACTCCATCCTGAGTTCTTTCCCAAGATATTTGGACAGGATGGCAATTTAGCTTTAGATCTGGAGATCGTGCAGGAAAAGTTTGGCGAATTAGCGCGTGAGATTGCTAGGGTCACAGGCGATCGAATCGAACCAGAACAGGTTGCTCAAGGATTTATCTCGATCGCTGTCGAAAAGATGGCAACCGCAATTAAGCAGGTTTCACTGGCACGGGGTTATGATGTGGCGGAATATACGCTGTGTTGCTTTGGTGGAGCGGGTGGACAACATGCTTGCGCGATTGCTGACGTTTTGGGGATTAAACAAATTTTTATCCATGCTTATGCGGGAGTACTTTCGGCTTACGGCATGGGTTTGGCGGATCGCAGCACAATGCAATCGACCTCGATCGAAGCAAAGTTATCCAGTCAGCTTATGCCTGAGTTAGCGAACGTCATGACCGAATTAGTCGATGCTGGCTATGCCGAATTCGATCTCGATCGAGATGTCATGCAAGATCGTGCTGCGGTGCGAATTAAGTATGAGGGAACTGATGCCGCGATCTCGATCGAATTAACTAATCCAGAAACCACTGATATTGCCGAACTCAGAGATCGATTTGAGCAAGTTCACAGGTCAAGATATGGCTTTATTTTTAGCGATAAGGCTCTAATTGTCGAGTCGATCGAAGTGGAAGCGATCTGCAAAACTGAACTACCGCCAGAGGAGTCGATCGAACGTACTAGATCAACTCCTCCAATCCCAATTAAATATGTCCAGATCTACTGTGCCGATCGAAGCGGGGTGAGTGCATGGCAGCAAACGCCTGTGTTTCAGCGCGATCATCTTCAGTCTGGAGATCGGATTTTTAGTCCTGCGATCGTGATCGATGCCACAGGTACGAACGTAATTGAACTTGGTTGGGAAGCTGAACTGACAGCCCAGAATCATTTGGTATTACAGAGATCGGAAATCAAAAGCCATGAGTTAGCAGCAAAAAAGCCAGAATTACGGTCAAATCCAGTTTTATTGGAAATCTTTAATAATCTATTTCGGTCGATCGCCGAGCAAATGGGCGTAACGCTGCAAAACACGAGTTACTCGGTAAATATTAAGGAACGCTTGGATTTCTCTTGTGCAATTTTTGACCAGAATGGCGAGTTGGTAGCAAATGCGCCGCATATTCCTGTGCATTTAGGCTCGATGGGAGAGAGCGTCCAAGCTCTGATCGCCGCTTGTGGCGAGACAATGCAGTCAGGAGATGTCTACGCCAGCAATAATCCCTACAACGGTGGCACTCATTTGCCTGATATCACGGTGATCGCGCCGATTTTCTCGATCGAATCCCACTCTAAATCCCCTGCGCCAATTTTTTATCTCGCCTCTCGCGGTCATCATGCCGATATCGGTGGAATTACACCTGGTTCGATGCCACCAAATAGTGTCACAGTCGAACAAGAAGGCATATTAATCGATCGTTTTAAGTTGGTCGATCGAGGTCGTTTTTGCGAATTGGAACTAACGGAACTTCTGAGATCGGGACAATATCCCGCCCGAAATCCAATCCAAAATATTGCCGATTTGCAAGCTCAAATTGCGGCGAATGCCTGTGGGATTAGAGAACTTAATCGGGCTGTGGAAAAATATGGATTAGAGACTGTCCAAGCATATATGCAATTCTCTCAAGACAATGCTGAAGCGTCGGTACGGCAAGTGATAGAAGAGTTGGGAGTCGGAGGTCAAGCATCAAAAGATCAGAATATCCTGCGCTATCCTCCATTTATTTATACACTCGATCACGGCAGTCAAATTTGTGTGAGTATCGAGCTTAATTTAATCGATCGAACTGCCAAAATTGACTTTACAGGCACATCCCCACAACAACCAAACAACTTCAATGCGCCTAAAGCGATCTGCAAAGCCGTCGTTCTCTATGTATTTCGCACCTTGGTCGATCGTGACATTCCACTTAATGCTGGCTGTCTCAAACCAATCGAGATCGTGATTCCCGAAGGATCTCTGCTCAATCCCAACTATCCATCGGCGGTGGTAGCAGGAAATGTCGAGACATCACAATCGATCGCCAATGCTCTCTATGGCGCGTTGGGAATCATGGCAGCCTCACAGGGAACGATGAATAATTTCACGTTTGGTAATGCTCAGTATCAATACTATGAGACGATCTGCGGCGGTTCTGGTGCTGGGTCTAGCTTTAATGGTACTGATGCCGTGCAAACTCATATGACCAACTCTCGCCTTACCGATCCTGAAGTATTGGAGTGGCGATTTCCTGTGCTATTGGAGGAGTTTTCGATCCGTGCTGATAGTGGTGGTCAGGGTCAGTATCAAGGGGGGAATGGAGTCTTGCGCCGTTTACGGTTTCGCGAACAGATGACAGCGGCGATTCTCTCCGATCGACGACATCTGCCGCCGTTTGGGCTAGAGGGGGGCGAATCTGGTCTGGTGGGACACAATTGGATTGAACGTAGAAATGGCTCGATCGAAGAATTGGATAGTACGGCAACAGTAGAAATGCAGGTGGGGGATCTGTTTTCGATCGAAACTCCTGGCGGTGGCGGCTACGGCAGGAAAGGTTAAAATCGAAGGATGAGAAGAAGAAAT
>JARCMB010000063.1 GCA_030248825.1 Pseudanabaenaceae cyanobacterium MP8IB2.15
CACGATAATTTCCGCCCGTTTTTCTCCCACTAGAGCGGTGCGTTCTGCCAAACTCTGTTCGATCAATCGATCGACTGTATGCTCAACATCGGCATATGAAAGTTGATACCCCTGCAACGGACTGGGAACCGTCCCAAATTTTTCTTTGGCATGGGCGATCGCGATCGACTCGATCGTGCCAGAAGTCCCAATCATCTTTACGGGCTGTGCCGCCAACGCTAATCTCAATTCATCAGTTGGTCGTTCTAAAGTGCCGCGAATATAAAACTGCAATTGCTCAAAGTCGAATTGGGAGATCGGTTCGCTCTTGACAAATAAACTAGTCAACCGCACCGCCCCAACCTTACTACTGCTGAGATAGTCGGGATCGTGTCCATTGCCCAACACCAACTCGGTGGAACCGCCGCCAATATCGATAATCACATGGGGTTGGTTATTCAACTCCATCGCCGACATTACACCCAGATAAATCCGCCTCGCCTCTTCTTGTCCTGAGATCAACTCGACCTGCAAGCCCAATTCTTGCTCAATTCTGGCAATAAAATCATGTCCGTTAGGAGATTCGCGCACGGCACTAGTAGCAACGGCAACGATCTCTTCGACTAAAAAACTACGGCAAATTTCCTGACATCGGGCTAAAGCGTCGATCGATCTTTGCATGGCGATATCAGTCAGCTTTCCTGTTTGGGGGCATCGTTCACCCAACCGCACCGTGGTTTTTTCGGTAGTGATAATGCTAAAACTCGGCAAACTGGTTTGAATTCGCACCACGACCATGTGAATCGAGTTAGTGCCAACATCAATCGCTGCGATAATCCTTTCTGGGGACATGACTTAACCTAAATGGTAACTTCATGCTAGAACATTGTGGAGCAAATGCGATCATCCAAATGCGACCAGTTAGCGTATTAAAAGGACAAGTCGAAATACAGAACGAGTGCAGTAGGAAGGCACAATGAGCAAAATGGTAAAGTAATAATGAACAAGCGCAGATTTTTGATCGCTACTACTAGCTGGTCTGTCGGTCTAGTCGGTACTACCTTTTTATCACGTTATTTAGTTGGGAATTTAGACAATATGGCAGATGCAAAGAAAAAGTTTGAAATCATGAAAACAGATGATGAATGGAAGAAAACCCTCACCCCCGAACAGTTTCGCGTGTTGCGGCAGCACGGCACTGAACGGGCGGGAACTAGTTCACTCGATAAGATCTATACCAAGGGCACTTATGAGTGTGCGGCTTGCGATCTGCCTCTGTTTACTTCTGATACGAAATTTAATAGCGGTACAGGTTGGCCGAGCTATTTCGATCCGATTCCTGGCGCGATCGAAACATCCACCGATCGAGCACTATTTATGACCAGAGTGGAAGTCCATTGTCGTCGCTGTGGCGGACATTTGGGCCATGTATTTGATGATGGGCCGGCTCCGACTGGCAAACGCTATTGTATGAATGGGGTGTCGCTTAAATTTGTGCCAAGCTGATGCTTCCCATTCTCTATTCTTTTCGGCGCTGTCCCTATGCTATTCGGGCGCGGATGGCACTGGCATATGCTGGGATTAACTACGAACTACGGGAAGTGTCTTTGAGGCATAAACCCGCCGAGATGCTGGCAATTTCGCCCAAGGGCACGACCCCTGTTTTACAATTACCAGATGCTCGTGTGTTAGAAGAAAGTTTGGATATTATGCACTGGTCGATCGAACAGCACGATCCTGACCACTGGGATCACGATCGAGAACTCGGCAATCACTTAATTGCGACTAACGATCGAGAGTTTAAACAAAATCTCGATCGATACAAATATTTCAATCGGTTTCCTGAAGAACCGATGGAGGTACATCGTCGTCGGGCAGAAGCAGATCTATTGAAATTAGAAGAGTTGCTCCAACAGCGACTTTTTTTATTGAGCGATCGAATGTCTCTAACTGATGTGGCAATTTTCCCATTTGTGCGCCAGTTTGCCCATGTCGATTGGGAGTGGTTCCAACATCAACCGTACCAACATCTTCAGCGATGGTTGCACTGGCATGAGAGCAGTAAATTATTTCAAAACGCGATCCAAAAGGTTGAAATCTGGTCGCCGACTCCAGTTCCCCTCTCCTTTTGAGGAGAGGGGCTAGGGGTGAGGTTCTGTTCTACTCATAATCCTCTTCATCCCAGCCACACATATGACAATGCCAGTGCAAAGGAGGTAATTTATAGCGCGAGAACGGATGGCGACATTCTGGACACTTGCCTGTAAACAAAGGATGCCATAGCCAATCTTCCATGTTTTGCTCGGTGTAAGCGGCAGGATCTTCGGGTTCCCATAGTTCTGCTGTCTCGAAATCATGGCATCGATCGTGATCTGGCCCACTGGGGTGAACCGCACAAACGATGAAATGGGTGCGAGAAAAGAAACTACATCGATCGCATTCTGATATTTTTGGCATATGTTTAACCAAAGCGGCGGATCTCTACGCCATTTTCTAGCACAATCAGGATTAAATTCAAGGGGCTACTCGAAAAGATTGCTTCTTTTGTGACTGCCCGCAGTTCAAAAGAAGTCTTGTGATTTTTCATCTCTTGCAGCAATTCTTGGAGCGAATCCTTTGAGATCGAGCCGATTTCTCCTGTAAATGGGTTTGGCAAAACGCCTTCTTGGCGCGCTCTGAACCTCACAACCGAAAATAATTTGTTTAATTGTTCTTCGAGTTCAGCGCTAGCTAAGTTGGCAGGAAATTGGAGCGAAGCGATCGTCTCGCCTTTGCCAAACACCTGCTTATTTGGAGTCGTATACGCCAAAATCGAAATCTTCGACTCCTTATAGAGATAATTTCCTGCCGATTGAATTTGAAGGACAAAACTGGAATCGCCTTTGCGTAAGGTTTCTACTAATTTTTCCACCTGTCCCTCGGATACTTGAATTACTGGTTCGGTGCCTTTGGGATATTCGAGGATGTTGCGAGCGAACTGATCGGCTTGCTGCAAAACTTGATACACGGCGTTACGAGTGTCTTGGATCGATAGCCCCGATGGAAATACGGCGGCGGCGAGTACCTGTCCTGAAGTGATCTTGACTTTGCCTTGGCGCAGGGCTTGGACGCTACTGGTGAGTCGATCGAGATCTTTTTGCAGGACACTAATTTCTTGAGTCAGCTTTTGCCGTTGCGTTTCAATATCCTTGAGTTGGGCTTGGGATTCTGCGACTTTTTGGCGTAAATTTTCTCGATCGACCGCAATCCGATCGCGCTCTTGTCTGAGCTTTTGACCTTCGGCGGTTAAATTTTGCTGCTCGGTAGTGAGACTGGCGATCTGGCTATTCAGATCTTGTTCTTGGGCTCGCACCTTATCGAGTTCATCTTTGGCTTTTTGGTAATCTCTTTTAGCACTCTGCAATTTCGCTTGAGTTTCAGACTGACGTAGCAATGCCTGACTGAGCGAACGGTTGATTTGATCGAGTTGCTGAACAGCGGTCTGTCTTTGACTGCGCGAGGTTTCTAGTTCTGCTTGGACTTGCTGCTTTGCTACTTGGGTAGTTTCTAGATCTTTGCGAATACTCTCTAACCGAAATAGTCCGTCCCGCAGTTGACTGCTAGTTGCCAGCAAAATCCCTAGAGTTGAAGCTGAGATTAAGCCCCCCGTCATAATCGTAACGAGTGTGGCGGTCTTGCGGGGTCTGAGATTAAAAATGCTGAGCCTTGCTTTGCCGACCTTTGTGCCAATTCGATCGCCTAATGTGGCAATAATTCCACCCAAGACCATAATCGCCAGTATTAATGTGTACCCAGCCATGATGATCCGACTTAATAAACAATTACCAATAATCAATTATCAATGATTGACGCGCTTTTTAGAGGGATTAAGTCTAATAAAGCGAGACCAGCCATTGTCCTAAGTACTGAAACAAGGGGTTTGCCTCTGTGCCAAGGGCTTGGGCTTGAATGCGATACATGCCTGAATTATTGGGATTGCTCACACCATCAACCAGAATCTCTAGTTCTTGACCTGAGGTTGCCGCGATTGGTTCCTGAAACACAAACCTAGCACTGCCAACTTCTCGATCGACGATCGCTTCACGCACCTCAAATTTCTTTTGCGATCGACGATTCAAGATCGTCACGTTATCGGCACTGAAAATTCCGCGCCATTCTTCAGGATAGATAATCTGCAACTCGGCGATCGATTTGGTTGGTAATTTCGCAAAAAAGCTAAAAGTATTCGATCGGGCCCCTGGACGCTTATTTCTGACTTTGTAACTCAAGGTGGAGTTTTGTCCCGAACCAAATAGCACGATGTTATTCTGCGCCTTAGCTGGAAATATCGGTAAATCGATCGATGGCAGACATATTAGTGTGGCAGCAATTAATCGAGTCAATCTAATTCTCATATACACTCTCAATTTGCAACAATCCTCAATTCGCATCATACCTCGATCGACACTCGATAATTTGGCGCAACTTGAGGCGTAATCTCATCCGCGATCGACACAATCAAACGATTATGTACCTGATGCCGAAGTTCAAGACTTTCTAAATATGGGTTCATGCCTGGGAATGGATTGGGCATTGTGATATCACCTCTTTGTCTTACTACTTGCTCTTCTTTGTAAATTCTCGATCGCTAATTTTCCAGACCCCATTCTCTTTCTCAAAACTCCATCGTACGAGTTTGTCATAATAATCGCCCTGACTAGGATCTTCTCTCCCATTTTGGTAATACTTATATTGCTCAATGATCCGAAGTTCTGCGATCGCACTGCTATCGTTACCGTAATAGATTTTCCCTGTTGCACCTACAGAACGAAATGCATAGCGATAGTAGGCATTATTAGCTTGCATCCAGCTACTTGCGTCGATAATCTCTCGGAACAATTTACCTGTGGTGAGTTCGGCGGCGAGTTGCCGATCGAAAGGTGGGGCAAAAATATTGGACTTAGCATTGAGATAGCGTTGTGTCAGTGCTTGAGCGTGGGCTGCACTAAATTCCTCGGAAACGGGAATAACTGTAGGTGTTGGGATCGGGTTTGGCGTGATCGTGACTGTAGCTGTAGGCAAGGGAGAAGGTTGCTCTGTAGGCAATATTTCATTCCGAGCAACTTGGCTACCTTTGTTGAATACGGCAAATCCTACTGTTCCTGAGAGCAGGACAAGGATACTTGTGCCAAGAGCTACCATCCAACCTTGAGGTCGATCGGATTTGGTGTTAGGTGATGTATTAGGCATCCACAGCTCTGGAGAGGCACTTAATTGTGGCATTGATGGAACTTGAGCAAAGGTTGGGTAATAGTTGATGGGCGTGGCAACTATAGTTGGATTCAATGCTTGTAATGCATCATCGGCACTAAAATAACGTGCAACTGAGCGTGGAGCTAACATCCGATTGAGCACTTCGGTAAGTCGATCGCTGAGCAATTTATATTTCTCCCATTCCCACATCCCTGTCTGTGTGTTGTAGAGAATATTCATGCTTTTTCCTGTTGCCAGCAGGATTACTGTAACCGCAAGAGTATATAGATCGCCACTGACATCGGAAAAGAGATCGTTTATGCCTACTGTATTTAACTCAGTTAAGAGGCAATTGCTCTGGGGCAAACCTAGACACTCTCTTAGATCTTGCAAAATTCCAAATTCAGTAAGTACAGGGGCGCGATCTGACAATCTTTGGACAACGGACGTTGGTGAAATATTGCGGTGAAAAATATTCGATCTGTGTAAATAGCTCAGGGCATCGAGGATTTTTACGAGAAATTGTTCTAGTTCTGATTCGGTCAGCGTGTGAGAAGTTAAGATTTCGTGATAAGTTTTACCTTCAACTCGAACCTCAACCGTACAAAAACTTTTGTCATGCCAAAAAGCATCTTTGATTTGGCAAATGTGAGGATGTGAGACTGTCTCGATCTGCGCGATCTCAGGCAAAAACTGATTGAGCTTTTGGGCGATCTCTTGGCTGCTGGGAATAAACTGTCGCAGAATACAAATTTCGTCATTTTGTATTCCATCTTCTATTAAGTAAATATACTCATCCACTTGTTGCGAAATCGCTGCTTGGATGACATAGCGATCGCATAACGTATATCCCACACCAAATAACGAGTTCATGTTTTAGGTTGCTCCGCAATCGTTTTTTTTTGCTGACACAATGCATTTAAATTTTGGGTTAAAAACTTTAGGTTAAAAACTTTGGGCTTCGGCTCCTTGATGTGGATATCTGAGCTTGAGGTTGCTGATCATAATCTACCTCTATACCCAAGCTAAAGTAAAACATTTGATTTTGTATTCACTCATGTTACAGTCTTAGTCAAAGTCGCAATTCTTTTAAGATACGTACTGCGTAACCACAGTGTGAGGGCTTGGATGAAATTAAAAGTAGTTTTAGGGCAGGGACAAACAACTTGGACGCTGAAACCCGAACAGAAATATATTGTTTTTGGTGGTTGCGGTGATTGCGATATAACCCTACCTCAAGCTCAGCCAGGTGATATTGCCGATCGTCATGTTGCATTTAGTTTTAATACGGCTGAGAGTACTTGGTACATTGAGGATTTGGGTTCCACTGGTGGTACATATATTGATGATCGCCCAATTAGCCGTTTTCCTATTCTGCAACAAAC
>JARCMB010000392.1 GCA_030248825.1 Pseudanabaenaceae cyanobacterium MP8IB2.15
ATTTGAATTGATTGAGCAACCGATCTCCTCATCTGAGGGTTATGAGTTTGTTTCAGTCGAAGTTAAGGAAAAAGCCTTTCGTTTTGATGGTGTTTTCCTACCAGACATTGCCACCAAGCCAATTATCTTTACCGAAGTCCAGTTTCAGAACAACCAAAACATCTACTGGGACTTGATGTCAGAGATCTGTATGTATCTCAGGCAATTCAAGCCTATCAATAACTGGCAAGCAGTAGTAATTTTTGCCCGACGCATTTACGATCCAGGCGAGTCACCCCATTTTTACGAATTTTTTGCTAGCAATCGTATTACACGCATCTATTTGGAGGATTGGCTCGATCGTGAAAACACCTCACTGAGTATCTCGATCGTGCAATTGATTTTGACATCAGAGGCAGAAGCACCTGAATTTGCCAAGCGATTAGCAGTTCAGGTAGAACAAGAAACTTCACTACTCGAAAGAGCGGAAATAGTAGAATTTATTGAGACGGTTTTGGTTTATAAATTTCCACAATTAAGCCGAGAGGAGATTCAAGCAATGTTTACAATCGACGATTTAAAAAGTACCCGTGTCTATCAAGAAGCTAAGCAGGAAGGCTTAGAACAAGGCTTAGAACAAGGTTTACAACAAGGTGTGAGCCAAGTAGCGATCGCTTTGCTCAACACGGGAATGGTAGTAGAGCAGGTAGTTAGCTTGACGGGCTTATCGATCGAGCAAGTTCGTCAGTTGCAGGAAAGCAGTGTTAGTTAATAAACTTGCACATCAAGTCGAAAGTCCAGTACGCATTAACGGAGATAGGATGGAAACGCATAGGATCGCAGCAATACAGAGTATTTTCAGTTCTAGGCTCGATACGCTAAGTCATCTCTTAGAAGTAGCAGAGAGTCATTTTGCAGACGATATAGATTCTCTGCTTCAGCGTCGGATAGCACCCGATATGTTTCCTTTTGGGACACAAATAGCATTTACCTGTAACCAACCTCGCAACTTCGCGTTATGGTGCTTAGGAAAATCGGACAACAACTTGAATCCTGACGTAGCCTCTTTAGCCAATGCTCGTGGTCATATTTTATCAACTAAGGATCTCTTAAAAAGTATCAATGTTTCTGACACTAAGCTTTCAGAAATCAAGCGAATCGAATTTGGGCAAGGGCTATACCTAGAATTATCTGGATTTTCATACGTCGATGATTTTCTGATGCCAAATTTTTATTTCCGTCTGACGACTGCATATGACATTTTGCGGATGGGAGGAGCACCAATCGGCAAGCGTGATTTCATGTTACACATGGTGTCCTTGATAAAACACCAAGGTGATAGCTAGCATTCCTGCATAAGTTTCCACAATTAAAAATCATGCGTTTAGGTTAGGCTAAATACAACTGAATCTATGAATGCGGGTTCTATGATCCTAACTCAAGCCATTTCTGCAAAAAATACGCAACTGTACGACCGCGATTTCTTGGAGTGGATAGAAACTACAGCAAATTTATTGCGATCGAATAGGTTTGGAGAAATCGATCTAGAAAACCTAATCGAAGAGATAGAAAGTATGGGGAGAAGTGAAAAGAATGCTTTAGAAAGTAATCTAGAAGTTTTGCTTATGCACTTACTCAAGTATAAATATCAGCCTCAAAAGATTTCAAATAGTTGGAAGTATACGATCCGTGAACACCGTTTACGCATGATTAAATCCCTCAAATCTAGTCCTAGCCTCAAGGTCTATTTTTTGGAGATTTTTGTGGCATGTTATAAAAATGCTAGAGATCTGGCTGCCGATCAGAGTGGTTTGGAAATAATCACTTTTCCTGAATCTTCACCGTTTACGCCTGAAGAGACAATTGATTCAGACTTTTTGCCTCAAACTTAATCTTGGAAACTTCGCTACGATGTCGATCGATTGAGGGAATAGATCTATATATGAATTGGGATTTGTAAATTGTGTCTCATTTATTAGGAATATTTGTGACTTTTCTCAGACATTATTTCCCAAAAACTGATGAATATTTGTATAATGTTTAAAACTAGAAATTTTTTAGAGAGTTGCAATGTCTGAAGATTCTAACCGCAACGCAGGGGTTAATGCAGCAGCAAATTGTCATGTTCACCATGTCACCCTAAATGACATTGCACTGAATATTCCTGAAAAGGTAAACCATCTATATCGGGGCGGGATAAGGCAGGGTGCTAGTAGAACAGACCTACAAGCACAGCAGATGGTTGATAAAATTCCTGCTTCGCATCGAGCTGGGGTTGATGGCAAATCGGCAGCCGCTAGGACTAAGGAATATCTATCTAACAAAGATGCTAGTCATATAAAGCCTCATAGCAAGGGTGGATCGACCGATCCAAGCAATCTAAAATGGGAAGATCGTAGCCCAAATCGGTTGCGAGGCGATAAACCAATGACCCCAAAAGAACAGAAGGCATTGGACACTAAAGCAAATTTTGATAATGTTTCTGGTACTTTTCAAAGAGGGTTGGAAGCTGGAGTCAAAGGTGCAGTAATTGGTGCAGTTACGACCTTACCATTTTCTTTTTTAAGGAATGCTCTACGTGTTTCACGTGGCGAAATGACCGCACAAGATGCTGCTCTGGAGACTGGTAAAGATACATTAATTGGTGGAGCAGTGGGTGGAGTAACAGCAGTTACAGTTACTACAGTTGCCGCAGCTTTTCCTCCAATTGCGATCGCACTCACCGCAATTTCACCAGTTTTATTGATAGCTGGTGGTGCTGGTATGGTGTATGAGTTTTTCAAGATTCTCGATGATCACAAGCAACAGGTTGGAGAATATTATGAGTCTTTAACTCAGCAACAATTGGGATATTTGCACCAAATTGAAGATGAAATGATCTATGAACACAACAAAAATCTTAGGTTTCTAGCTGAGTCAAGAACATTGAGCGAAGAAATTACCAATCGCCCTCGTAAAGCTGGTATTGACGGAGCTTTAGAACGGTTACAGGAATCTATGGCTATTGCTAGAAGTTTAGGAGCGACGGAATCGGACAGTAAATTACTTGGCAGTTCTAATATGCGCTATCTCTCTCCCAACACTTAGATCAAACCTAATCTAGATTCACACCATGATTTTTATTATTCCTTTTATTTTTGGTGCAATAGGTCTTGCCGTGGGCGCTGTAGGTGGAGCTTTTGCAGCACATGCGTCTAGCGAAGAAGATAGGCAGAAAGCTAGCCATCATCGAAAAGTTGCAAATGAATTAAATGATAAATACTCTGATCTCCAGAAACGTTACTATGAGCTTGGTGATCAAAGCAAATCCCGAATCAATGATTTTAAGCGTAAGCTTGCTATTTCTGAAGTTGAAAAAGATGTATTACATCTTGTCGTTGAACTACAGCAAGGTTTGATTGCCTTGATGTTTGAAATTGAGAACAATCCGACACCTCAAGCTTTATCAGAATTTGAAAAAGCAGTCTTGGTAACTAATACATTTTTATTTGAACTAAAAAAAGAGTTTATTCAAGTCCCAAATGAATACTTTCCTTGTAACTTAAAACTAGCAAACGAGAAAGTTCCTGACAATCGAAAAATCTCTCTTACTGGTAACGTCTATCCGACAATTCAATGTAAGAAATGTGGACAGAAAAATAGAATTACCCCTCATAGCCTTCGCTTCAATTTCAATCCAGCTTGTGGAAAATGTCAAACAAGTCTGGTTGCAAATGGAGATCCAGAGGAAAACTTAAAAAAGATGTCCAGAAGAAGGCTTAAGAAAGAGGGTAGCCCTAAACGTGTAAGGATAGAGTAAAAAAGGTCAAAAAACAAATGGTAGAGACAATACCTACTTGCCCAGCATGTCAGTCAACCTTTTTTTGTTATGGAGTGGAGACGCTCAGCCTGATTACGCTCATCATATTCATCTCATCTCTAACTATTTAGTGATTCGGACACATTGACTGGACGGCAACAGAGATAGCACTCACCGCAGTTTTGCTAGGCTTGATCATGAATTGTGAGAACTGAAAGCTTTGATAATTAATCTTTAATGGAGACTGATAATGCTAAAAACTATTGATGAAATTTACGATCGAGTGATTCACGTATTACCGTCATCGGAACGGTTGAAATTAGCAAATTTGATTTTAACTAATTTAGTCCAACAAGGTACGGTAATTGATGATAGTGACACCTGGAATGAGGAGAACGTATCAGATTTATCTAGGTTCTCTTTGCAGTATGCAGCAACAATTTATCCTGATGATGAAAAATGACCAAAAATAAAGACGATCGAAAAAAATTAGAGGGTCAGCGTCTGAGTTACAGAAATCACCAGAAGGTCAAGATCGGGGATCGATCGCTCATTGGGAAAAAACGTTAGCAAATTGTCGCAACAACATCGAGAAATCAGAAAGGAGATTGAATAAATGAAAGCAATTTATAAACATCCAATGGAACGACTTGAAATCTATCTGAGTGAATATAAACCTCAGTTAGAAAAAGCTCTGTCAGCTATTGAAGCAATCAAAACTTTGCAGCAAGACTCCGAAGAGTTTTCTGAGGCGATCGCCTCACTTCATGTTTGCGCCACAATTTTAGAACCCTATTCAGAAGGAATGGTTGAAGCGATCGATCGATTTACTGAAGACAGAGAGAATATAGACTGATGGACTTATCAAAAAGGGACACTACATTGAGGGAGTAAACCTGCACTCCCTCAATGTGGATTCAGGCTATGTGATCACAGTTGGTTTGTCCATGCCTGTGTGAGTGCGGATCTGGGCGATCTGGTCGGCGATCGAAATCAGACTTTGCAGAGCTACTTGTGAATCAAGCCCTTGCTTGGTGACATCGGGTTCGTAACTTTCGAGATAAACTCGCAGGGTCGCGCCTTGTGTGCCAGTGCCAGAGAGCCGAAACACGATGCGTGAGCCATCCGTAAAGCCAATCCGAATACCCTGTTGTTCGCTAATGCTGCCGTCGATCGAATCGGTGTAGCTGAAGTCATCGCTGTATTCGACGATATATGCACCAAACTGTTTGCCTTTGAGTGTGGATAGTTGGGCGCGGAGATTTGTGACTAGAGTGTTGGCTCGATCGATATTTACCCCTTCATAGTCATGGCGAGAGTAGTAGTTGCGTCCGTATGTTTGCCAATGTTCCTGCACGATTTGTTCGACCGACTGCTGCCGAACTGCGAGGATATTCAACCAGAAAAGTACTGCCCATAGTCCATCTTTTTCGCGCACATGATTGGAGCCTGTGCCAAAACTCTCTTCGCCGCAAAGTGTGACTTTTCCCGCATCGAGCAGGTTGCCAAAAAATTTCCAGCCTGTAGGAGCCTCATAACAGTCAATTCCCATTTGCTGGGCAACTCGATCGGCTGCGGCACTAGTGGGCATCGATCGAGCGATTCCTGCGATCCCAGCACTATAACCAGGAACGAGTTTGGCATTTGCCGCCAAAATGGCAAGACTATCGCTCGGTGTCACAAAGAAATTATTGCCCAGAATCATATTTCGATCGCCATCGCCATCCGAAGCCGCGCCAAAGTCAGGTGCGTGTTCGGCAAACATAATTTCCACTAGTTCGTGAGCATAGACGAGATTTGGGTCGGGGTGTCCACCACCAAAGTCTTCCAGTGGAATGCCATTAATTACGGTTCCCACGGCTGCGCCTAGACGCTGCTCAAAAATGGCGCGGGCATAGTCGCCTGTAACGGCGTGCATCGAGTCGATACACATGCGAAACTTACCAGTGACAAGGAATTGCTTGATTCGATCGAAGTCAAACAGCGACTCCATCAACTCGGCATAATCGCTCACGGCATCGATCACTTCCACCGTCATCGTCCCTAACTGCGATATTCCTAGACGATCCAAATCAATATCGTTAGCTTCGAGGATCTTGAAGCCTTCAATTACCTTGCTACAGGCATAGATCGCATCTGTCACCTTCTCAGGGGCGGGACCACCGTTACCGATGTTGTACTTTATGCCAAAGTCACCATCGATCCCACCTGGGTTGTGACTGGCAGACAAGACGATACCGCCAAAAGTGTGATATTTGCGAATAATGCAGGAAACTGCGGGGGTAGAAAGAATGCCGCCCTTGCCCACCAATACTCGTCCGAACCCATTTGCCGCCGCCATTTTGAGGATTACTTGGATCGCGTGGCGATTGTAATAACGACCATCACCGCCCACCACTAGAGTTTGCCCCTGATAATCCACCAGACTATTAAAGATCGACTGGACAAAGTTCTCAAGATAATGATGTTGCTGAAACACGGAAACACGCTTGCGTAATCCAGACGTGCCAGGCTTTTGGTCTGAAAATGGTGTGGTGACGACAGTACCTATATTCATAAAATAACCTAAGTTGCCACCCATAATTTAACACTGAGAGCAAGGATAAAGAGCATAACTTTTAGCTCAAAGCCCTTAGCCGTGACAGCATGAATTGACTTAGGTAAAAGCTGAGAAAGCAAACTGCCAGTAGTCTCAATTACCTTGTGTTTGTAATGCTGGAGAAAATGGACATAACTCGGTACAGGTCTTTTAGAAACGCAAGCACCAGACAATGTGTACTCGCATCAAAAGATTAGTTCGCAAAACTATCTGCTTCTCTAAATCCAATATGATGCACGATATTGTTATTAGTCTGTTCAATACAGCAGAAAATCTGAAGCAAAGCTCTTTGAAGAGCTATACTTGAAACGTAGAGAAGCTCAATTGGCATGATTAAATCAAAAAACGGATAGAAAATTAAACTTAAAAATTAAACGTAATTTCTATGGTGTCAGTGAATCAAGAGATTGTACCAAAGCTGAGTATAGGTATTCCTGCATATAACGGAGAGAGATTTATTCGTACTGCGATCGAATCTTGTCTACAACAAACTCATGAACCGTTTGAAATTTTGCTGTCCAATAATGTCTCGATCGATCGAACGCAGCAGATTTTAGAAGAGTATGCCGATCGACCTGGGATCAAGATTGTATCTCCTGCTCAACATTTGGGAATTGGGGCGCACTATCGGCACTTAGCAGATGCAGTATCAGGGACTCACGCGATCTTTCTGTCATGCGATGATGCTCTGCATCCAGAGTTTGTGCGGTTTGCGATCCGAGAACTAAGCCAAAATCCAGATCTAGGAATGCTGGCATTTGGGGGATATTCCTGTAATTCAGATTTATTACCAGTCAGTCGATTTGGTTTGAGCTATCCTACTCAGACTCTACCTCGATCGACTACTTATAGTCATTTCAGTCAAGCCTGTACTTTTATCATGTCTTCTTGTGTGTGGAAACATGATCTTGTGCAGTCGATCGAACCTCTACCTAAATCGGCGGGACTTGTGACTGATTGGTACTGGGCCTTGGTGACTGGGCTGCAATCTCCGATCCGATTTTCTCGCAAAGCTTTGGCATATTATCGATTTCACGACAGTAATTCATCACATTCTAATTACGGTCGATGGCTATATGAGGCAGCCGAGATGTTAGATTTTTTGCTTGCTAATGCCAAAATTGAATCCGAACTTCGAGATCAGCTCGAAGCAACGCGCCTCCTGATCGAAAATGCAGCCATTAACGGCATCAGTCAGATAGGCAGTGAGATTCCTAGTGAAATTAGCAACTCTCAAGTCGATCTAATCAGTCGATCGATCAAACAAGCGATCAAACAACAGATCAAAAAGTTATTAGCACAGAAGTCATTTGGGCATCCCAGTTTTTTACGCTGATCTTTTATGCCGCTCTTCTACAGAGACCTAAAACCAGTGGAAACCCTTTTCAAGACAAATACACTGCCTTCATTGCCGCGCCCAATTCGGATATCTGCATCTAAATAGGTTGTCTCTAGCCAACCGCGTTGTTCACGATTTTTGATTTTAAAGTCAACAGCAGGCAGCTTCTTTTCTGATTGTAAAATCTCGATAAACTCATGCACGTTCTGGTACTTGAGCAGTCTTTGCAAACCCACGACCGATCGCTCAAATGTGACATTAACTCGTCGTTCTGACACCACTTTAAAACTAGCGCAGACGCTGACTAAGCCTTCTAGTAAAGGTAAGCTAAATATTTCAGCGACGTTGTAAATCTTCCCTTCAGCAGCCCGCACACACTGATAAATTTGTCCTAACTTTAGTCCTGGGATTCGATCGAAACCCAATAAGTCTTTACTCGTAGTGAACAGCAGTCGCCAATCACCTGTGAGTAATTCCGCAGCAGCAGTTGGTTGAGGCGTGGGGTTAACTTCTTCGAGATAAGCGATCGCTGAAAAAATTGCTTTCTTCTGGAAATCAGTGATTTGCAAGCCCCGATTAACAGGGTCGATCGCCCGAAATAGGGCATCTTTTTTGCTCATACCTAAATCGCTTCGGCTGGAACTTTAGCCAAAACGCCATTCAAGAAAATATCTGATAAACCTTCTGCCATTTGTTGCAACTCCAGTGGCGAGCCACTTTTACTCATGGTTTCATTACTGAAGCCAGCTACGGCAAACATGCCCACAAAGACTTTGGCAATCACCTTAGGACTAAGCCCCTTACGATAAACTCCCTTCTCGATCGCTTCTTCAAAATATACTTCAGCAATTCCCGTCATTTTATCAACCACTTCCATCTGAATCTGGTCGCGGAGTTCAGGATGAAACTGTGCCTCCATAAAACAGACCTTCATCATGTCGATATTTTCGCTCATGTTGCCCATGCGACGGCGCATCATATTCGCGATTGCCTTATAGTTACTCATCTCACTCAATTCTGTGAGCAAATCAGTCAAGAGGCTAATCCACCCTTGGGTCGCAACTTCAACCAGAATCGCTTTTTTATTCGTGAAATAGCGAAAAAGAGTCCCTTCAGCTACACCTGCCTCTGCAGCTAGATCCTTAGTCGTTGTAGCATCAAAACCTCTTTTGGCGAAGAGTTTTTGCGCGGACTGTAATATTTTGGTGCGCGTATCTACTTCGATCTCAGTTTGACGATTAAAAAATTTCATGATTTACAACGACAGGACTTTGAACAAAATTTGACTTACTCAGTCAAAAATAACGAAATAAAACGTCACATATAGATAGCTTTGGATATTACAACTCAAATTAATCTACATCTAATCAACTCTATCTTGCCTTAAACAAATCTAAATTTGTCTTAAAACTTAAAATATCATAAGTGTTCACTCATAATTTACTTAATACTTTAAGCATTACTTAAAGTTTGCACATAACAAAAGTTTAAAACTATACACGTAGCAGGAATCTTATTAGATTTACCAAAGATTAACGTAGAGTTTATGGCATCAACGATCGATTCCCATTAAGCAGCTAATCTCATTTAGTAATTCTTCTTTACTATAGGTTCCTTTTTGCAATACTTTTTGAACGGAGCCATTCAATCGCGAGCGTTCTTCTATGGTTAGATCCATTGCGGTAATTACGATGATTGGGATTGACTGCCACTGCTTCTTTTGCCGAAAAAACTCGATAAACTGAAATCCATCAATGTCAGGCATCATCAAGTCGAGCAGGATTAAATGTGGCGGCGGGTTTCTGAGCAAAATTTGCAATGCTTCCCTGCCATTTGTGGCTGCCATCACGGAGCAGTTTTCTTTTTCAACAATCTCAACTAAAATCTGGCGTAAATCGACCTCATCTTCGACAATTAGAACCGTAAACAGCGAAGGAGATTCACGATCGGATCGATCGAAGTTGTCATCATCTTGCAGTAGTTTTGGATCGGGACGATAACGATCGAGCGTCAATATTAAGCGATCTCGATCGACAGGTTTGATCAGATAGTCGGCTGCACCCAAAGCATAGCCAACATTCTGATCGTTAACGATCGTCAGCATGATTGTGGGGATATTTGCCGTGATCGGATCGGCTTTGAGCGCAGTTAGCACTTCCCATCCGTCCATACTTGGCATCATCACATCCAGCGTAATCGCATAGGGACATAAACTTTTAGCCAGACGAATGCCCTCTTTACCGTTCGGGGCAGTGTGTACCAAAAATCCTTTTCTAGAGAGAAAGCGTCGCAGCATATCGTGGACATCAGGGTCATCATCAATCACTAGCACCGTTGGTAAAGATGAATCTGAGGCGAAGTTACTCTCAACTTCGATTAGCGTTGGCAATTTACCATTGCCATTATTAGGATCGGTATTGGTATTGTTAGGTAGGTGGATCGAGAAAGTGGAACCTTTGCCTAGCTGACTTTCTAACGTAATGTCACCACCTAACATCCGACAAAATCTCTGGCTGATCGTTAAGCCTAAACCAGTACCCCCATATTTGCGAGTAGTGCTGCTATCAGCTTGGGAAAATTCTCGGAATAAACGATTGATTTGGTCGGGACTGATGCCAATGCCTGTATCGGTAACATTAAAGCTAATCCACTCTACACCTGCAATATTTTTACGCTCGATCGACAGAGAAATTAGACCGTTTTTGGTGAATTTACAAGCGTTACTGAGTAGATTGAAGAGTGACTGTTTGACTTTTGTGACATCACTTCGGATCGAATTAATCTCAGGATCGCACTCTACAACGAGCTGATTCCCATTTCGCTCTTGGATCGGACGGATTGTGGTGATCACTTCCTCGATCAGTTCGGGCACATTAAATGGTTCGATGTAGATATCCATTTTGCCTGACTCAATTTTGGACAGGTCGAGAATGTCATTGATCAATTCCAATAAATGCTTACCCGCAGAATGAATTTTCTTGAGATCGGGAACGATCTGATCTTGTCCTGTCTCTTGGGCTTCATCTTGGAGCATTTCGCTGTAACCGATGATCGCATTGAGAGGAGTGCGAAGTTCGTGGCTCATGTTGGCAACAAAGGCACTTTTGGTGCGACTAGCTTCGAGGGCACGATCTCTTGCTAGAGCTAGTTCTTGGTTGACGCGATAAATTTCTGCTTCTTGACGTTTACGCTGCATTACCGCACCAAGTTGAGCCGCGATCGCATTGATCAGTCCCAGCAATCTTTGATCATCGTCATTTGGTTTCTGCATGAAAAAAATGATGATCGCAACGACTTGATTTTTAGCCACAATCGGGATTGCCAAGCCAGCATTAAGTCCACGATCTAGCGCTATGAACTTGCGTAGAAAATGCAGTTCAGTTTCCTGAGAAATGTTCCAAATCCATTCTGGTCGTTTGAGTTGCCAGACACGCCCAGGAAAACCTATACCCAGAGGAAACTTGAGGTTTTGACTGATCTCGCGAAATTCTTCTAACCCATCAATGCTGCTATACCAAGCGGGGCTACATTCGAGCGATTCGCCATCCGTACTTGGTGTCCAAGCTTCGCCCATTACCCAGCCAGTAAATCCACAGATCTTTTGCAGCGCAATCTCCAAAGCCGACTGCAAGTCCTCAGCTCCACTAATTGCCAAAATCATCGTTTGGAGTAGATTTACCTCTTCTTCGGCACGTTTACGCTGGGTAATATCTTGTACAGTGCC
>JARCMB010000393.1 GCA_030248825.1 Pseudanabaenaceae cyanobacterium MP8IB2.15
CCTGGCGACGATCGCGAAGTTGGTCTGGTAGCTTTAGCAGGAAGTCGCGAGATCTATGGTTTTAATGGATTGATTAATGGAGCTTTAATAGGATAAGACTATGAGTAATCGCATTAGCCGCCGTGCCTACGCTGAAACCTATGGGCCCACAGTCGGAGATCGAATTCGTCTCGCAGACACCGAAATCATCATCGAAGTCGAACAGGACTACACAACCTACGGCGATGAGGTCAAATTTGGTGGGGGGAAAGTGATTCGCGATGGCATGGGACAATCCCCAATTACCAATGCCAATGGCGCAGTCGATGCCGTGATTACGAATGCCCTGATCCTTGACTGGTGGGGAATTGTCAAAGCTGATGTCGGGATTAAAGATGGCAAGATTGCCTCGATCGGAAAAGCTGGAAATCCCTATATTCAGGACAACATCAATATCATTATTGGGCCAGGCACCGAAGCGATCGCTGGCGAAGGCATGATTCTCACCGCAGGTGGGATCGATGCCCACATCCATTTTATTTGTCCGCAACAGATTGAAGTGGCGATCGCTTCTGGTGTGACGACGATGATCGGGGGTGGCACTGGGCCTGCCGCAGGAACCACCGCTACCACATGTACGCCTGGGCCTTGGAATATGTATCGGATGTTGCAAGCGGCTGATGCGTTCCCGATGAATTTAGGCTTTTTAGGTAAGGGTAATAGCAGCAAACCCGAAGGACTAGTCGAGCAAGTAGAAGCAGGTGCGATCGGGTTAAAACTGCACGAAGATTGGGGTACAACTCCCGCCACGATCGATACCTGTCTGAGCGTTGCCGATGATTATGACATTCAAGTTGCGATCCATACCGATACTTTGAACGAAGCTGGTTTTGTCGAACATACGATCGCGGCGTTCAAAAATCGTGTGATCCATACCTATCACACCGAAGGGGCTGGCGGCGGACACGCGCCTGACATCATCAAAATCTGCGGCGAGGCAAATGTCCTCCCTTCTTCGACTAATCCCACACGTCCATACACTGTCAATACGCTCGAAGAACACTTGGATATGCTGATGGTCTGTCACCACCTCGATCCCAGCATTCCCGAAGATGTCGCTTTTGCCGAATCTCGCATCCGACGCGAGACGATCGCTGCTGAAGATATCCTGCACGATCTGGGGGCTTTTAGTATTATTTCCTCAGACTCACAGGCAATGGGTAGAGTTGGAGAAGTAATAATTCGGACTTGGCAAACTGCCCATAAGATGAAGGTACAGCGTGGGGCTTTGCCAAATGATTCCAGTCGCAATGATAACTTCAGAGCAAAAAGATATATCGCTAAATATACGATCAACCCCGCAATAACGCACGGCATCTCAAATTATGTCGGTTCGATCGAAGTTGGCAAGCTAGCGGATTTATGTTTGTGGCGACCTGCTTTCTTTGGTGTGAAGCCAGAAGTGGTAATTAAAGGTGGGCTAATTGCTTGGGCACAAATGGGAGATGCCAATGCCAGCATTCCCACGCCTCAACCCGTGCATATGCGCCCAATGTTTGGCAGTTTTGGCGGGGCGATGACTGCAACTTCTGTAACGTTTATGTCGCAAATTGGAATAGAAAAAGGTGTTCCCAATCTCCTGAAACTGCAAAAGTCTGTCGTGCCTGTTAGTGGCATTCGTCAACTGAGCAAACGCGATATGAAACTCAACGATGCTCTACCAGTAATGGAAGTCGATCCTGAAACCTACGAAGTCAGAGCCGACGGTCAGCTACTCACCTGCGAACCAGCCACAGTGTTACCAATGGCTCAACGTTATTTCCTGTTTTAGGAGCAGAGCCTCCCAACACATTGGAAATTCGTGAGATCGTTTCGATCGAACTGTTGGGGTAAAATTGCGATCTGGGTTAAACTCTAACCACAAGCAAATTATGTAAGTCAAACAAGGTTAATCAAGGGCAAGAGATATGACTAGCAACCGCATCGATCGATTTCAGCAAGCTTTGCGTAACTTGCAGTTGCAGCCTCTGTTGTCAGCCGAAGATCGCGCAAAATTTTGGGTGGACTATGACAGCGATTGTCTCGATCAGCTAGAACAAAAGGTGTTGGACTGCACTGAAAGTACGAATCAGTTTGTGTTTGCAGGGCATCGCGGCTGCGGGAAATCGACAATGCTGTCCAAGTTTTCGCAGCAGATGGACGGTCAATTTTTTACCGTGTTTTTCTCGATCTCCGATCTAATTCAGTCGAATGAGATTAGTCATATCAATATTTTGTTTGCGATCGCCTTGCAGATGATGGAAAAGGCAGAATTGAAAAAACTGAAAATCTCAGATGATAAAAAGAAAGCTTTCTTTAATTGGTTTCAAGAGCGGACTCAAACTAAGACAGAAAGTGTTTCTGGTGATGCGAGTTTTGGATTGAATTTGTTTGACATCATCAAGGGCAATCTTAAAACCGAGCAAAGCACCAAGGAGGAAATCAAGACCAAGTTCACGCAAAATTTTCGCGACCTGATCGATACTTTGAATTCGATCGCGACGGAAATAAAACTGGCGACCAAATGCGAAATCTTAGTGATCGTTGACGATTTGGATAAGTCCGATCTAACGCAAATTGATGATATCTTCCAAAAGAATTTAAAGGCTTTACTCCAACCTAAGTTCATCATTATTTATACTGTTCCGATTGCCACAATTCGCGATGCAGTTTTGAGAAAACATATTGAAGATGAAACGGGTAACGAGATTTTTGTGATGCCTGTGCTGAAACTTTTCCCAAAGGGAGAAAGCCGTAAACTTAATGGTATCCCTTCTGCGCGCTCGATGAAAATTTTGCAATCGATACTGACGCAACGCATTGATGCAGATTTATTTGAGACAGGAATTGAAGAAAAAATTGCGTTGAATAGTGGCGGCATATTGCGTGAAGCGGTGCGAATTGCTCAAAGATGTTGTAATGAGATTTTGGTAAAACTGCGCCAAAAAGTAAGGCGAAATGAAGGCATTGAAGATATGCGGATTGATGCTGATATTTTGCAAGAAGCGATCGATAAACTGAGAAATGATACTCAGATCGGTCTGAGCAAAAGCGATCGCGAGATTTTACTCCAGGTCTATAATAATTATCGCCCTGACGATCCGAAGAATCAGGAGTTTCTGGATTTATTGCATACCCTTGTAGCGATCGAATATCGCAATCGTGATGTTTGGTATGATGTGCATCCTTTAATCGTCGAACAGTTGCGAATTGAGAAGCTAATTCCTGCTATGCCCACCTAATCTATGGTTGCTGCAATGCCCGATCGCATATCTCTTGGTGATGAGAATGAGAACAATTACGATCGCCTGTTTGTGAACTTAGAGGCGGGTTTGGGTTCGTTGCAGATTTTGCTGGCGGCTTGCGACAATACGGCGTTGCGCCAACGGATTATCCAACGATATGAGGAAGAACTGGAATCGCAGCAAGTTAAGGTCTATCATCTGACGCTTGACAAAGATGAGCCAAGCCTATTGCAAGCCCTGATTGACGGAAAGATTGACAGGAAATCTAAGTCGATCTCTACGGTTATGGGTGCAGAGAAGATTAGTAATATTGGCGATCGCACGACTTTAGATAGTTTTCTGGGCTATCTGCAATGGACGAGAGAAGCTTTACGCGATTATCCAATGCCGATCGTGTTGTGGGTTCCTTCGGCATTACTGCCAGAAATCGCCAAGCTCGCACCCGATTTCTGGAGTTGGCGCAGTGGTGCTTTTACGTTCAAATCGACATTCCAAGTTCCTGCCTTCGCTGGTTCGGAATATATTTCAACATTGTCCGAAGCATCTTTAACAGAATCCTCTGGCTCGGTTTTATCGGTGCTGCAATTGGAGGATTCTCTCGCAGAAGCGATTAAAACTTGGGGCGAAGATAGTGCCAATACGGAACCAATTTACGCTCAACTTGGAGAAGCCTATGCCGAAAGGTTACGGAATGGCAAAGCGATCGATCGCATCCAAGAAACAACTTTAGCGGAAACCTATTTCAACAAAGAGATCGCTTTACAAAAACGATATGACAGAAAAGATGACTTAGCCTATTCGCTCAATAGTTTGGGCTATATGTACTCTTCTCAAGGGAGATATGAAGAAGCGGAACCGCTCTATAAACAAGCTCTTGCCCTGAGACAAGAACTGTTAGGAGATCGCCATCCCGATGTCGCGACCAGTCTCAACAACCTCGCATTGCTGTACGCTTCTCAAGGGAGATATGAAGAAGCGGAACCGCTCTATAAACAAGCTCTTGCCCTGAGGCAAGAACTGTTAGGAGATCGCCATCCCTCTGTCGCAGGCAGTCTTAACAACCTCGCAGGACTGTACTCTTCTCAAGGGAGATATGAAGAAGCCGAACCGCTCTTCAAACAAGCTCTTGCCCTGAGACAAGAACTGTTAGGAGATCGCCATCCC
>JARCMB010000394.1 GCA_030248825.1 Pseudanabaenaceae cyanobacterium MP8IB2.15
AGGATAAACAAAAACCCCGACTTCAGACAAGACGGGGTTTTTAAAGATCGATTCCCTGAGAAATCAATCTAGAAACACCTCGGCAGGAATTATGCAAGCACCTGCTGTCTGCGGTTTATTTGATTTTGTCGATCGAATGCTACTTTAAGCAGTTTCTCCAAATTTCATATCGCGTAAGGCATTGATGTCTACTTCGATCGATGGTCCCATCGTGGCTGAGATATAGAGCGAACGCCAGTATTTGCCCTTCGCTCCCGATGGACGGTTTCGATCGATTACCTCTTGCAAAGCTTTAAGGTTAGTCAACAAGTCTTCAGGGGCAAAACTAGCTTTACCAAACTGGATATGCACGATGCCTGTGCGGTCAGCCCGAAATTCGAGTTTCCCACCTTTAAATTCGGCAATCGCTGTTGCTAGGTCAAAAGTTACCGTACCACCTTTAGGCGAAGGCATCAAACCGCGAGGGCCAAGTAGTTTACCTAGCTTTGCCACTTGAGGCATCATGTCGGGCGTAGAGATCAGCAGATCGAAGTCCAACATGCCCTTGCCGATTTGGTCGATCAACTCTTCCGAACCAGCAAGGTCAGCCCCAGCCGCAGATGCTTCAGCAACTTTTTCGCCTCTAGCGATCACCGCAACACGCACAGTCTGACCAGTACCTTTAGGCAATGCTACAGTTGTCCGTAGTTGTTGGTCAGCATACTTAGGATCGATACCCAGACGCACATGCGCTTCGGCAGATTCGGCAAATTTAGCTGTTGCAGTCTCTTTGAGCAGATTCAAAGCCTCTAGTGGCTCGTAGGGACGCTCTTCAACCTTACTTTTTGCTTCACGCAACCGTTTTGAAATTTTTGCCATTTTTCTCCTTTGGGGTGATATCGAAGCAATTGCCTCTCCCCCGAATAATGTTTACTTGCTGATTTATTTCCTAGCTTGGCAGCTAAGGATTAGCCAGCGATCGACACGCCCATACTCTTTGCTGTACCTTCAACGATATTCATGGCAGCATCAATATCATTGGCATTGAGATCGGGCATCTTAGTCTGAGCGATTTCCCGCAGTTGATTGCGAGTGATCGATCCTACCTTCTTGCGATTTGGCTCGTTAGACCCCGCCGCAATTCCTGCTGCTTTTTTGATCAACTCTGATGCAGGTGGAGTCTTGAGCACAAAGCTAAAACTCCGATCTTCAAACACCGAAATTTCGACGGGAATTACCGTTCCTGCTTGTTCGGCAGTGCGGGCGTTATATTCCTTGCAGAACATCATGATGTTGACACCATGTTGACCCAGTGCAGGTCCAATCGGAGGTGCAGGGTTTGCTTTGCCAGCATTCAGAGCTAGCTTAATGATTGCTACTACTTTTTTTGCCATTACCGTTAACTAATTTGAAACTAATTTGAAACTGATTTGAGAGTGATTTGTGACTAATTTTGTTTTTGCACCTGATTGAACTCTAGCTCTACAGGTGTATCTCTGCCAAAAATTGAGAGTAAAGCTTTGAGTTTGCTACGTTCGGGAGTAACTTCGATCACTTCGCCTTCAAAATCTTTAAATGGTCCAGACAACACTTTAATTTTGTCACCCTGGGCCATATCAATTTTGACCACAGGTTCCAACTCTTCGGTGATGCGGAAGATGCGCTCAGCTTCAGCTCTGCCTAGAGGACGAGGTGTAACGTGACCGCGGCCCCTGCCATAGTGCCGCTTTTGCTCTGTACCGACAAAGTTGATCACATGGGGCGTATTTTTAATTACCTGCCAAGCATCGTCATTCATCACCATGCGAATTAGCACATAGCCTGGAAATACTTTTTCTTGAGCATTGAGACGACTGCCATCTTTACGCAATTTGATCGTTGGCGTTTGTGGGATTTCAATTTGGACAATTTTATCCTGAACATCTAGCATCTGAATCCGTTGCTCAAGGTTTGATTTAACCTTTTTTTCGCAACCAGAAGCTACCTGCACGGCGTACCACTGCGCTTCCTTGATATTAGTATCACCGAACTGGAGATCGCTAAATTGACTGTCGCCAATTTGAGCTACTGAATCTAAATCTCGATCTTCTGCAAACATGACTAAAACACCCGCCCAGAAATCCAGCTGAATAGTGCGTCAACTAAATAGATCAAGGAAGCCGCAGCAACAACCATCAAGAGCACGGCTGCCGATTCGTTGATCAACTGCTGGCGCGATGGCCAAACCACTCGATCGAGCTCTACTTTGGTTTCTTTAAAAAAGTTGCCAAGATCGGGCTTACTATCTGGTGTTGCTAAGTCTTTTAAGTCTTTTACTTCATTTTTAGTCATGATCACCACCTCAGACGGTGCTTATACTTGCTTGAATCTCACTTAATTTGAGTCATGCTTAGAAAAATAGAGCGCGCCCTGGAGGACTTGAACCCCCGACATCAGGTTTTGGAGACCTGCGTTCTACCAACTGAACTAAGAGCGCAAACTTGTTAAGTTTAGGATGTCTTGTTTAACAACTAGACTTTAATCCTAAACAAGGGCACGATCGAAACGTTGCTTAACTCTAGTAGCTTTACCAACGCGATCGCGCAGATAATAGAGCTTAGCACGCCGTACACGACCACGTCGGATGATGGTAATGCTTTCGACCTTGGGCGAATGAAGCAGGAAGACCCGCTCAACCCCAATACCCTGAAACACTTTACGTACAGTGACAGTTGTACCAGTACCACAACCACGCATCCCAATTACTACGCCTTCGTAAGGTTGGGTACGCTCTTTGCCACCTTCTTGAATTCTGACTCCAACTTTGACTGTATCTCCCACATAGATTTTGGGAAGATTGGTCTTGATGTATTGCGCTTCAATTGAGCGAATTATTGCCGCCGCACTCATAGTAATCCTAAAAAGTCACAGTCCTCTATAATAGTGCAGCTTTGGAATTAAGTCTACTTAAATTTTTGTTTAACGTTATTCATGCTTGATGATCTATTTCGTGCCGTGCTGTCAGAGTCGGAATCGGCTTTGCAAGATCTGACTAATCGCTTTAGCCAACACCGCATTCTGGTGATCGGCGATCTAACGCTTGATGAATTTCTTACAGGGCAGGTGGAGCGGATTTCACGCGAAGCCCCTGTGTTGATTATTCGGCATGAGGAAACCCGACAAGTCCCAGGCGGTGGCGCAAATGCCGTGTTTAATCTGGCAAAACTGGGGGCGCAGGTTACGGCAGTTGGCTTGGTGGGCGACGACGATCAAGGTAAAGCTTTAAGCAGAATTTTTGCGGAAGCGGGTGTAGATACTTCTGGCATTCTGGTCGATCGATCTCGTCCGACCGTAACAAAAACACGGATTTCAGGTCATGCCCGCCAGTCAGTAACTCAGCAGATTGTCAGGATCGATCGAAAATCAGATGCGTCCGTCGATCCAGCTTTACAATCCCAGCTAGCAGAGTTTATTGCCCAGCGCATTACTGAGGTTGATGCCGTAGTTTGCTCAGATTATGGCGAAGGGGTGATGGTAGCGTCTGTAATTGCGGCGGCACTGCAACACTCGTTGGTGATTGTCGATGCCCAAAAGGATTTAGATCGTTACCAAGGCGCGACTATTTTTACGCCTAATTTACCAGAGGCCGAATTGGCAGTTGGTTATTCGATCGCTGAGGCAAATCTGCATACGGCGGCGACGGATTTACTCCAACTCACCAACGCACCGCAGATCTTGATCACACGAGGCGAAGATGGCATGAGTTTGTTTGGCAAGGATGGCATGACCGAGCATGTGCCAGCATTTAACCGCACACAGGTATTTGATGTCACTGGGGCTGGCGATACGGTGGTGGCAGCATTGACTCTGGCTTTAGCGGGGGGTGGCTCGTTCTGGCAAGCAGTGGTTTTGGGCAATTTGGCGGCAAGCATTGTCGTGAGGCAATTTGGCACGACGACAACGACCGTTGCCGAGATGCAAGAAGCTCTACAGGGACTACTCGAAACTCAGTCAGGTTAACTTAATTTGGCATCAGGTAAAAAGCTAGATTTAATCCAGAAATGGTCTGTTCCATTTTTTGCGCGGCTTTTTGTTCAGCGAT
This sequence comes from Pseudanabaenaceae cyanobacterium MP8IB2.15, assembly GCA_030248825.1. Classification (GTDB taxonomy): domain Bacteria; phylum Cyanobacteriota; class Cyanobacteriia; order Pseudanabaenales; family Pseudanabaenaceae; genus JARCMB01. The sequence continues at coordinate 4,061 of JARCMB010000394.1, forward strand.
CGTTTTTTGGGTCAGTCGATCGAATGCTGTTTCAGTCAGTAATAGTTGGTCTCGTTGAGCGATATCTTCGCCGAGTTTGGATGCGAGGTTGAGTTCGATCCCATACATTTCCTTGCTTTCGATCATCAAGATCTCACCATAGCCGATGCCAATGCTGGCTCCAATCCCTACGGTATTTAGTTGTAAGAAGATCGATCGAGCGGCGTTGACTGCCAGATCTACAGTATCGAATGTGGCATAGACATTATCCGCTTCAGTCTTAATCACATTGCCTTGATAAGCCGCAATCAGCGCTGATACGATCTCGTTCATGTCATAAATGGCAGCAAGGACAGCAATAATTCCGTCACTGGAGCAGGTTTTAGAGAATCCTGCCATGTCCAACACCATGACGGCACAGGTTGTACCAAAGTTTTGGCGGATCGTTCGATCGATCTCAACTGCTTGTTCGGGATGCTGATTGCGTTCTTGCAGGAGTCGATGAAATTCTGACCAAGTATTGAGTCTGGCTCGATCGATCGGTAAATTGGCAATCTGGTTTGTCATAGTGGGTACTGAAAATCTCGATCTTAAACTAGCATTAGGGCTATGACGCTCAGCAAACTGTCACAATCGTCAACATTTTGTGATGATTTTGGTTGATGCTGATGGCATCGTCCACCTAGATATTCACCTAGATCAAGTTAAGCAAAAAAGTCTTGAAATTTATGGCTAAGATTGTTCTGATTCACGGCAACGCAGTTGGCATTAAGTTTTCGATGCGCGATCGCCAGACTAAGTATGGTAGCTTTTCGGTGTTTAAAAACTTAGTCGATGTAGGTGAAGCTGTCCTGTATGGTTGGCACTACGTCAATGAAGAATTCGATCTGGTCAAAAGCTTAAATCCGTTTGAGTTTCGTCGGCAATATTTCACCGAAAAAGCATATTGCAGCACTAAAGCCGCTTGGCAAAAACTGGATGGATTTCTCAAACTCCAGCAATCCGAAAAAATCGTCTGTCACTCAATGGGCTGCTATTTACTCCTGCATACGATAAATGCTCACGGGCTACCAGATGCCGTTAAATCTATTTATTTAGCGCAAGGAGACTTCGATCGAGACTTTAAAATTACTAATCCTGAAATCTTGGCGCGAATAAGTTCTGGTACGCTCAAAATCTATAATTATCACTGTACTTGGGATCAAATGCTGGCTCTTTCGGTAGGGACAAACGGTAAAGTTCCTGCGGGACTGGCGGGGGCGAAAGAAAAATATTTTATCAACCGACTTTTCCCCTCTTCCAAAACCCTGAATGTTCACCATGCCACTGTGTCCAGCGATCGATTCTTGGCAGAAGTATTAGATCGAGAATCGATCGGGTAAATTGGGAATTATTTGGAAGTCGAGTTGGTTTCGCCTCGTTCTCTGGGAGTGTCGGAATCATCGTCATACACCTTGGGTTCAAGCATCGTAACTTTGACCCGTTGCCCTTCTTCTAAGACCTCTAGTAGCACATCGTCAATCTCTAATCGATCGCCCTCGATCGGATTGCGTTGTAACTCATCTAAAAACAAACCAGCCAGAGTTGCAGCTTCATCACGCGGCAATTGCACGTTCATTTCGTTATTCACTGCCGCGATACTGGCCCGTAACTTAAAGATCACCACTCGATCGCTGAGACGATTAAATTCTCGCTCTTCCTCAGCATCGTACTCATCGCGAATTTCACCGACGATCTCCTCCAGCACATCTTCCAGCGTCACCAAGCCAGCCGTCCCCCCAAATTCATCTTGGACGATCACAATATGCAGTCGGTTTACCTGCATATCGCGTAGTAGGTCGGTGCCTAGCTGACCTTCTGAGACATAGGTAACAGGACGCAGCAGTTCTCGCAATGTCGGTGGCTGTTGGGTCAGTTCGTTAATCGGGCGAATTAGATCTTTTGTGTGCAAAATCCCGACAATATTATCGATGTCCCCATCACATACAGGTAAGCGGGTATGAGCATTCTCCGCCACAATTTTGTAGGCCTCTTGCAAAGACGTGGTGGCTTTAATCGACTGGATCTGCACCCTAGGAACCATAATCCCTCTGGCAGTAACGTGTTTTAACTCCACTGCGCCAAAGATAATGCGTCTTTCTTGTTCACCTACCGCTCCGCCTGTACTAGCCGCATCGAGCATGGCTTTAATTTCTTCGACGTTAAATGACTCATCGTCCTCTTGAATCGGGTTACCTGTGAGCTGCAAGATAAAGTTCGTGGTAAAGCTGAGAAATCTGATCACAGGTGCAGTCACACTGCCAACAAACCTGATCGGCTGAATCGCAAATAAAGCGATCTCTTCAGCGTGACGCAGTGCTAGTTTTTTTGGCACTAATTCGCCAAATATCAAGTTGAGCATGGCTAACCCAACGGTCAGCCCTGTAAAAGCGATCGGGCTAGCGAGTGAACCAACAAATGGCTCCAACGCTTTTTGCAGAGGCAATACTAACTCGGTAGCAGCCGTGGCAGAGGTAAAGAAGCTCGCCAGAGTTAGGACTAATTGAATCGTAGCGAGAAAACTTGTGCTGTCTTCGGTAATTTTTTGCACCATGCGGGCGCGTCTGTTACCGCTATCGGCAAGCGTCTTGATGCGAACATCACTAACAGAGACAAGCGCGATTTCGGCTGCGGCAAAAAAAGCATTGATCAGCATCAAACAGCTAATGATGAAAAGCTGTACTGCAATATCCATGGGTTATTCAGAACTGCTCTTACTGGCGTAAATCACTGAAAAATTAGGAATCTCCAGTAGAGAATATTGGGGAATTAAGTACGGCAATTATACAGATATATTCGTCATAGCGCAGTTATCGTATTTACATTCGGGTTAAATAATTTAGCTTAAGACTAATAAGCCCCATTTCCTTTAGGGAAAATCACGACCCCAATAGTTCTAAACACGATCGATAAATCCTGCCAAAAATTGTGAGCCTGAGCGTAGTGCAAATCAATCTGAACACGCTGATCGTAGGGAATATCATTGCGACCAGATACTTGCCAAAGTCCAGTAATGCCAGGACGAATCGTCAAAACCTGATGGATGGCATCACCGTATTTAGGTAGTTCATCCTTAACCAGAGGTCTGGGTCCGACTACGCTCATATCGCCCACCAGAACGTTCCAGAATTGTGGAAACTCATCTAAGCTGGTCATCCGTAGCCATTTACCAATTGGCGTAATTCTGGGGTCGTCTTTGAGCTTGAAATCATTTTCAAATTCGTCTCTAGTATCAGGACAAGTGTCTAGCATTTCCATCAATATCTGGTCTGCATCAACTACCATCGTCCTAAACTTAATGCAGCCAAATGGTTTGCCGTTAAGCCCAATCCGCCTCTGTACATACAAAACAGGGCCAGGAGAATTGAGGTAAATTAGAAGCGTTAAGACGATATAAACAGGAAAAAATACTACGAGCACACTCAAAGAGAACATGATGTCGAACAATCTTTTGCCATATGCTGCCGCTAGTCTTTCTGAACTTCGATCTAAATTTTTGCTTGAATTTCTTTTGGGGCGATCGCGCTCGGATTTAGATTTAGATCCAGTTTTAGACCCTGATCCGGGGGCACGCAATCCTTTGGAAATTGCTCTTGCATTACCATATCGGCTTCTAGTAATCATTTAACCTCTTGCAATCACACCACATAATGCTTTCAATCATACAATGCCAACTTATCTCTACTGGGGTGAAGATGAATATCAGCTATTGCAGGCCACGCAAAAACTGCGTTCCTCTCTACTAGACCCCATGTGGCTAGATTTCAACTATGTCAAAATCATCGCAAGTAGTGATGAGCAAATTATAGATGGACTTAACCAAGCTGCAACTCCGCCATTTGGTATGGGGAATCGCCTCACTTGGCTGGCTGAAACTACGATCGCTCAACGCTGCTCTGATGCCGTTCTAGCAGAACTGGAACGGACAATATCACACTTACCGCCTGAGTCTTACTTGATTTTCACCACCCCTCATAAGCCTGACGGAAGGCTTAAGTCTACTAAATTACTACAAAAACACGCCACTACTACAGAATTCTCGCCGATTCCAAGCTGGAATACTAGTGCGATCGAGCAATTGGTTAGACAGTCCGCCGCATCAATTGGTTTAAAACTGAGTCCTGATGGCGTGAAATTGTTAGCGGATCTAGTTGGTAATGATTCTCGGCGCTTATTCATGGAACTAGAGAAGCTGCAATTATGGCAGTCAGACAAACAAAAACCTTTAGATGCGGAATCGATCGATTTGTTAGTTCAAGCCAGTGCTCACAATAGCCTCCAACTAGGTAGTGCGATTTTAGCGACCGAAACTAGCCAAGCTTTAGCACTTGTGGCAGAGTTGCTCAGCCGTAACGAGCCACCTTTAAGGATCTCTGCTACTCTGACGGGACAGTTTCGCACTTGGCTGTGGGTAAAGCTGATGCAAGAATCGGGCGAACGAGATGATAAGACAATCGCCGAAGCGGCTGAAGTCGGCAATCCAAAACGCATTTATTTCCTCAAACAAGAAGTCAAGGCTCATTCCAGCGATCGACTCCAGCAAGCTCTACCAATCTTGCTCAAACTAGAGTCAGCCCTTAAAAGTGGCGGTGATGAAACGGCAGCCCTACAAACAGCAGTGATTCAGCTATGTGGATTAAGCCATAAATAATAAAAAAATAATAAATATA
>JARCMB010000395.1 GCA_030248825.1 Pseudanabaenaceae cyanobacterium MP8IB2.15
GCCTCGACCCCGAAGAAGCTGCTAAGGTAGCAGAAGCGGTGAATTTACTGGGCTTAGACTATGTGGTGCTGACCTCGGTAGCGCGGGATGATTTGCCCGATCAAGGTGCAGGATGTTTTGTTGATTCGATCGAAGCGATCCGCAAAATTCGACCCCAGACAAAAATTGAAGTGCTGACCCCAGATTTTCGTGGCGATCGAGCTTGCATTGCCCAAGTCGTGGCGGCCGAGCCAGTATGCTACAACCACAATATCGAGACGGTCAGACGTTTACAGGGGATGGTGCGACGGGGCGCAAAGTATGAACGTTCGATCGATCTGCTGCGGATCGTGAAGCAGCTCGATCCTAAAATCACGACGAAATCAGGATTAATGGTAGGACATGGCGAAACTATGACAGAAATTGCCGAAACTATGCAGGATTTAGCGGCGGCTGGTTGTACTTCGCTGACAATCGGACAATATTTACGTCCATCGTTGGAGCATTTAGCCGTACAGAAGTATTGGACACCAGAAGAGTTCGATCGACTAGGCGAGATCGCAAAAACTATGGGCTTTACTCACGTTCGATCGGGGGCATTGGTACGAAGTTCTTATCATGCTGGCGAATACGGCGAGTTATGATGCTGCCAATTTTGCCAGTGTTTGATAAAATTACAGCGCGATTCCCCCTAGCTCCAATTGAGCTTTTTCACGGATTCCTGCCCTTTCATCGTGAGAATATGCTGATTCAAGTATTTCACCGCCGCCTATTGACCGCAGTAATGACGGTCGCGTCTGCCTCACTGCTGATTGCTGATACCAGTCAGAGTATGCCAGTTCAAGAACAAGGCACGGCAATTCAGTTGAATGGGCAAACTTGGTCGGGACGCTGGATCAAGCGGGTAGAAGAAGGACGTTTAGCGAACTACTTGCAAGACGACTGGTTAAGTGGCGCACTGGGCATAGATTTATTGGACACCGATCGAGCTGACCAACAGAGATTACGGTGGTTTTCTAGTCCATTTTTTGCGGCGGTCACGTTTGACAAACCCGTGCAGCATCGCTACTTAGATGTGCAGTCTCTGACTCAGCAATGGCGGACTGAGAGCGCGGGAAATACTTTGAAAATTTTTACGCCCGATTCGATCGTCCAAGGAGTGCGGCGGAGTAAACAGGAATGGGGCGATCGAATTGTGATCGATCTAAGTCAACGCACCCCTTGGCAAATCCAAACTCAGGGCAAAACTATTAGCTTAGCGATCGCCGCCGATCTCGCCCCTGGAATTGCGACGATCCCAACTAAGAATCCGACCAAAGATGTTAAACCAACTAAAGATCCGAAAGAAAAAGTGAGTTTGATTGAGTCGGTGGACTTGCAAGCTCAAAACAAGCAGGCGATTCTGAAAATTCTGACCAAGGAAGCACTTCAGCCTGATGTCCAGACGCTCAGCGATCCACCTCGGATCACGATCGATCTCAGACATGATTACCAGCCACCCGACCAGAGCATTCTGTGGACAAATGGATTGCTCCGTCGCCAACAGTCGATCGCTTTACCGAACACGGCAGCGAAGACCGAAAAAGATCCCAAGTCCCTGCGATTTAATGTCACTTCATTACTGGTGGATCTGAAGCAGCCAGGGCTGAGTATGCGTCCGATCTGGAGTAATCCGAATGGGATGCAGGGCACGAGTTCATTGCGGGAGATGGCGGAGTTGTGGCAAGCGGCGGCAGCAATTAATGGTGGATTTTTTAATCGCGATCGAAAGTTACCTGTCGGCCCAATTCGAGCTAGTAATCGGTGGATGGCGGGGCCAGTTCTGAATCGGGGCGCAATCGCTTGGAATAATCAAGCCGAAATCTCGGTCGATCGACTGCTATTTAGTGAGGTAATATTTGTGAATAACAGCGTAAAGCCAATCCCACTCACTAACCTCAACAGCGGTTACGTTCAGGCTGGTTTAGCCCGCTACACTCCTACTTGGGGGGCAACCTATACACCATTGACCGATAACGAGGTGATTATTACGGTGCAGGGTGATCGAGTGATCTCCCAAACCAGAACGGGTAAGGCGGGACAGGGAAAGTTAATTATCCCTCCTACTGGCTATTTATTAGTTGCTAGGCAAGCCCCAGAATTAGCCGCACAAATGACCACAGGAGTTCAGCTCACAGGAAAAACTTCCACCAAACCGAATAATTTTTCCGCATTTCCTCACATCATCGGAGCGGGCCCACTTTTACTTAAAGATGGCAATGTCGTCCTCGATCCGAAACTCGAACTGTTCCGTCCACCTTTCGATCGGCAGGGGGCATCGAGAAGTACGATCGCTACGACTAAGGATGAAGGCAAGTTGATTATGGCAACAATTCACGCCACGCCTGAAGGGATTTTACCGAGTCTGGCTCAAGCGGCGGAAATCCTCAAAAAGATGGGAGCTGTTAATGCGCTCAATCTTGATGGTGGTGGCTCGACCACTCTCTATCTAGGTGGAACGGTACTAAATCGCGCCCCAGGAAATATTGGGCCCGTGCACAACGGTATCGGGATCTTTATCGATTTCCCCACAACTCCCACTAACCAAGATCAGTTTTAGCTCACATTTTTAATTTTTTCCGATATAACGCAAAATAAAAAAGCTACGTTTGTTTAGCGATCAAATCGGATAAACTAAAAAAACTAGAATTGAGTTTAGTTGTTCTCTCATGTCAAGAATTAGAGTGCCTAAGCCTTTCAAGCAGTTAATCCAAGAGGTTGAATATAAAAAACTTATACCTTTACTTGGAAAATATAAAGCGACTGACTCTCAAGGCAGATATTTGCATTGGAATGATTTTAAATGGCGGGTCGAGCCAGATGATGACGAGTTAACAGCTTGGGTCGCCACTCAGATTTCTCGGAGAGGACTGGCTAAGTTTTTACTACTATTACAATCTGAGGGTGATCAATACTTTAGTTACTGTGTACCTGACTCACTTTTTGCTCAGCTACATTCGATCGATCAGATGGTAGGTGGGGGGCGAGAGATCGGTGATAGTACCTTTATCTCTTCTAATGAGAAAAATCATTATCTGGTCAAAAGCCTGATGCAAGAAGAAGCCATTACTTCATCCCAACTTGAAGGGGCTTCAACTACACGTGAAGTTGCAAAAGAAGTGCTGGAGAAAAATCTTACCCCAAAAGACAAATCTCAACAGATGATCGTCAACAATTATCTGTTAATGAAAAAAGCAGTCGAGAGCAAAAATGATGAATTATCGATTGAATTTATATTGGAACTGCATGGAATTGCTACGCACAAGGCAATTGAGAACCAAGCATCAGCAGGGGTAATCAGGCAGGACAACAATATCATTGTTTCAAATTTATACAACGAGAATACGTTTTATCCACCCGACTGGCAAACTCTCCGATCTCGGCTAGCAGATCTCTGTGATTTTGCTAATCAAGATCATAGTCAAAATAATCAAGATTTTATTCATCCAATTATTAAGGCTGTTATCCTCCACTTTATGATTGCTTATATCCATCCTTTTGGTGATGGTAATGGTAGAACTGCAAGGGCTATTTTCTATTGGAGTATTCTCAGGTCTGGCTATTGGCTATTTGAATATGTTTCGATTAGTAAGCCGATCAAAGAGAAGCGTGGCGACTATGACAAATCTTTCATTTACACTGAAACTGATGATTTTGACCTCACATATTTTCTCTACAACCAGATCGATACGATCGAAAAAGCGGTGAAATCCTTACATGAGTATATCGATCGAAAAAAACGAGATTTTTATGAATTCATGGATTGGATCGAAAAGAGTGCTATCGCCAAATCTTTAAAAAGAGGTCACTTAGAAATATTAAAAGAAGCTCTAAGATCTCCAGGCAAAGAGTTTACTTCAAGACAAGTATCGATCGATTTCGACGTGACCGAGAATACTGCTAGAAGCTATCTCAATAAATTAGTCGATCGAGACTTGCTCATCCAAGCGCAATCTAAAAATGCTAAGACAGTCCTCTACCTTGCTCCAGCTAATCTTAGAGCAAGATTGAAACTCTAACAAAGGCGGAAAAATATCTTGAGAATAGGCAAGATTGGAGCGATCTAGCTCAAGAATCCCACCGATCTGAAGTCATCGCCCAGCACTTTTTTCGGCTCAATCTTCTCCCATTTGTTGAGAATCTCAGCATAGATAGGGCTTGCTGAAAAAGCAAGAAAAGCATACAAGCAATGGTTTTCTTGCAGATCGAAAACTGATAAAATGCAAGGAAAAGCAGCAAAAGCAAGTAAAACCCTTGCACCAATAAAAATTCATGTACCGACAATCCCCCACAGGACAACTATCATTCGAGAATTTCTATTTGCCATTTGGCGGCAAACTGTCAGGAGAAAATCGATGGATAAGATTATCGGAACTAGTTCCGTGGGAAACATTTGAGAGTGAATATGCAGAACAATTTAGCCAAGGACAAGGAGCACCAGCAAACCAAGGAAAATTGCTGCTAGATGCAACTGTAGCACCAGCCGACATTCGTTATCCCACTGACATCAAACTGTTGAATGAAGCAAGGGAACAAACGGAAATTGCGATTGATGCCCTCTACAAACAAGTGAAAGAACAATTACCGAAGAAACCGCGCACCTATCGCCGTGAAGCAAGGACGGCATATCTACAAATCGCCAAACAGCGCAAACCCAATCGCAAAAAGATTCGCAAAGCATTGCGCCAACAGTTGGCATATGTCCGTCGCAATCTCGCGCATATTGATAGTTTAATTGCCGCAGGAGCAATACAACTGTTAGAAGTTGCTATCGATCCAAATGTCGATGGCAAGAGTAAATTAGACCACGTATCCGAAATGAAGTGTGCACCATTCGTTGGTTAGATATCAGATTTGAGGGAGGTGTGTGGGGTGTAAAGCTTTTGTAACGATAGAGCAGACCATAGATAGGGAAGTCGGATTAAAAAGACAAAAATTGTGATTAAAGCGATCGATACTGTTCTCAATTTTGCTTCATCTGTCCAAGTCAATTTGCCCAGATATGATGAACCAATCAAAATCGCGTGTAATACCGCCAACAATAAAGCAGGCACTGCTAAAAGATGAATCTGTCGCCATCGTTTTCCCAATGCTTCGATCGATCGATCGGTACTGGTCAAAGCCGCAGGAGCCATGCCAAGCAGAGCCGCCAGTCCCATCCACATACTCGTCTGATGTAGTGGCAACATAAAAAATAGAGCTTCAAACTGCCATTGCAATGTATGTTCCAACATATGTGCAGTGTGAGCAATTGCCAGAATGAATGCTCCCACGCCCAACACTCGGCGATATTGCAATGGCACTGACCAGAACTTACTCAACGGTCGTGCGATCAGTGCCAAGATCAAAAACAGCAGCGAGGCATGACCAGTATAGTCAGTCATCATGTCGCCGTTCCGCAAAATTGTAATCGAACCGATCGCGATCGATAACCAACCTCCCATGCGATAGAGTTGGCTGCGTCGATCGGCACTGACTAAAGCCGCAGAGATACCCACGCCTAACATCACTGGTAGCGTCCCCAAACCAAAAGCCAACATTGTTGCCCCACCCAACCAAGCATTACCAGCTTCTGCCGCCTTAATTTGTGCCGCATAGAGAAAGCCACAGGGCATCCATCCCCAAGCTATGCCCAGCAATACAGGTGTCCACCATCGTTGTCGCAGAGCTAAGCTCACCATCACATGATTAATTCGATCGTGTAATTTGTGATTTGTTAATCTTTTGAATATAGGAATGCGAATCCCTACTTGCGAGAGACCGAAGAGAATCAGCATGATCCCTGTAACGATTGCAATACCACGCCTTACCTGACTATCTATTCCCGCAAGCTGACCACCTGCAACTAATACTGAGGAAATTGCGCCAATTCCCGCCCCAATTAAGGTATAGCTCAGCAATCTGCCTAAGTTCAATAAACCATGAAACCAGAATTGCTTCAGCCATTGAGGTATTCGATCGGGTGTTCGATCGGGATTTTGGTTGTGAGAATCAGCCGATAACGAAAAAGCCAGTGTCAAGGGACCACACATCCCAGCGCAGTGACCAAAACTCCCCAAAAACCCCAAAGCAGTGATAAGTAAGAGGTCGGGCATACAGAGGGATCAATGCGTAGGTGTACTTCTTCCTATGTTACCGCAGCTAGGGATGGCAGATGTGATAGCAAGCAAAGGATTACCTCAGATCTTGCACCAGTGTCAGGAAGGGTTGCCAAAAGAGGAAAAGTGTGAAAGAAAGGGCGTAGAGAAAAAATAAGAGGACGGTTATGGAAACCATCGTCAAGTACGCCCAAGGACTAGTTTATAGCTTGATTTGTCTAATGCCAAGCACATATCAAAAAGCCAGTCTTAAAGTCATGTTAGGCATGTTTTTGGAAGCACAAGGACATCCATTGCCACAACACACAGAGTTAAAATCAGCGAGTGCGTTGAGTCGGTTCCTGAATCATTATGAATGGTCTACCCGAGGAGTGATTCGCGCAACACGACAAGCCATATTGCAGCAAATCAGTCAGCGATGCCCCAGAGAAACCCGACCCATGGGTGCGTGTACTCAACGGCAAACGAGGACTACATATCGTGGTTCTGTATCTGATGATTGGAGAATGGCGCATCCCTTGGAGTTTTCGGGTATGGCGAGGCAAAGGACACCCAAGTACGAACAAATTTGACCTATGCAGTCAAGGTTTCGTGGTTTTGGCTCACACGGTCTGAGGGCAAACGAGAATTGCGCTTTGTTGCCTCTACCTACCCCTACTCTGGCGCGTATTTAGTCCAATTGGGACGAAAAAGATGGGCGACTGAGGGATTCTTCAAAACAGCTAAACATCGCTTTGGTTTGCATCGCTTTGGGCAAGCGACCAAGCTTGGAGTCTATCGCTGGCTCGTTCTCTCTTTCGTCTTGCCGATCTTTCCACCGACAATTCAATTGCTAGTTTATGGATTTGCGCTCAATCCTGATGTCCATTTCATTAAGTTAGGAGTTGTCGATTATGCTCGATCGTA
>JARCMB010000396.1 GCA_030248825.1 Pseudanabaenaceae cyanobacterium MP8IB2.15
ACTAGAGCAATCACTAGACAATGCACATCGATCGATGAACAATGAGAAACGAGCAGTTATTTGCTTACAAAATCTCACGATCGCAATTCATAACTAGATATTGATGGTTCACTCAACTCTTCCTGCTGGGTCGAAAGATCTATTGCCCTTGGATGTGGCTCAAAAACGTTGGATCGAAAACTGCGTTCAACATGTTTTCCAAGCTTGGGGCTATCAGCGCATTATTACACCGACGTTGGAGCGACTGGAAACTCTCACGGCTGGAGGCGCGGTGCAACCTGAGACGGTGATCCAGATGCGGGGCAGTGGTGCTGATGTGCTGGGTTTGCGTCCAGAATTAACGGCATCGATCGCTCGCGCCTATGCACCTCGGTTAGAAGCGGTGAATTGCCCACAACGGCTTTACTATAACGCCAATGTCTTTCGGGCTTTACCGACAAATGGCTATCCTGCCCAGCAAGAGTACTATCAGTCTGGGGTGGAGTTGCTTGGTGGTTCGGGTTCGATCGCGGATGGCGAGATTTTATTACTCTTAGCAGATTGCTTGCAGCAGTTAAAGCTAAATAATTGGCAAATGATTTTGGGTGATGCTAGGCTCACAGGCGCGTTGCTCAATACTTTCCCCAGTCAGTATCGGGAGATCATTCGGCGTTGTATTGCCCACCTCGATCGAATTCAGTTAGAAAATTTACCCATATCGGCGGAGATGCGCTCAAGGGCGATTCAGTTGCTGGAACTGCGCGGTAAACCGTTAGATGTATTGGCGAAAATGCGCTCGCTCGACTGGACTGCCGAACTAGTGGGTGAGATTGACTATTTGAAGTCTTTGATCGAACTCTGGGAGTCTTTAGCCCTACCAGATACGATCGTGCTTGACTTGAGCCTGATCCAGACATTTGATTACTACACTGGCATTGTGTTTGAAGTCGTCAGCGACAGTCGTGTAGTTGCCCAAGGTGGTCGCTATGACAAGCTCTTGGGACTATATCACCCTCAAGGTGTCAACTATCCCAGCATTGGCTTTTGTTTAAATCTCGATGATTTACAACGAGTGTTGCTACCAACTCTGCCCCAACGGACTCAGATCAGCCATTGGTTAGTCGTGCCTACTTCGCCCCCAGCCACCAAGCCAGCTTTTGCTTATGCCGCCAAACTCAGGTTAGACCATGAGGTGCAAGTAGAGCTAGAACTGGAATTTCGCAGCAAAGCTACCGTTCTTGCCCATGCCAGATCGCGCGGGATCGAGCAAATTGCTTGGGTGAGCGATCGAGACGTTGAAATTAATCAAGTTGAGTCAGAATAAATTGAGCCAGAATAATATGTCAAAGCCAGATACCGTATGGAATCACAAGCCTTGGTGGTGTCAGCCTTGGTCGATCGGGCTGACAGGAATTAGCCTGATCGCTGGGAGTTGGCTGTGGCTAAAACTAGTCTGGCTGACCGTGATTGTGGCGATCCCGATCTCGGCTTGGATGATATTTTTTCTGCTGATCTATCCACAGTCGATCGGGCAATCAGAATCAGTGGATCAGAAATCCACGTAGCAGATCATAATCAAGATTAGCTGTCTGAGCGAAGTCGAAACTTTAGCTATGATCAGGCTATTTTTTACCAATACCTAGCTGATCTTTGCTGCGCTTTAGATCTTGCCATAGGGACTCAATCTGGTGAAATGACTCCTGCGGTGATAGCTTGCCATTAACTTCCAAGCCACAAATAAAGTTGATCCGCTGGGCAAATTCTTGCAAATTAGCGTCAAACATTAAGTTCTCAGGCGTGAAATGCCCAAAGAAGCGTCTACGCGGAAACAAAAAATCTGAAGTCTGCATGTCTTTCCCTCTGACTAACTTTTTCGTTGATTTTTTCGCTAACTTTTACTAGAGATCAGCTAATCGTAAATTTAGAATTTACATTATCACTTAATCTTACCCAAAATTAAACTAGTCTTAACCTTTAATTAACCTAATTTTATAGCTTTGCAATAATTGCTAAAGTGGGGGTGTCACCGCAAATTGTAGAAAGCATATGACAGATGTAGCCTTGGGTCATAAATCGTCGATCGAACAAACTTGGTTATGGCGTGGACACAAAATTAATTACCAAGCCGCAGGAGAACTACACGATCTCAATCGTGCTGCTGTGGTTCTGATTCATGGGTTTGGGGCTTCGGTAGGTCACTGGCGCAAGAATATCCCCGCGTTGGCAGAAGTTAGTCGGGTATTTGCGATCGACCTGATTGGATTTGGAGGATCTGACAAGCCAAAACCTAGACAAGGAATTGACTATACGTTTGAGACTTGGGCAATGCTGATTGCCGATTTTTGTCGCGAGGTAGTCGGTGGTGCGGCGGTTTTGGTTGGTAATTCGATCGGGGCGATCGCCGCAATGCAAACAGCAATTCTGGCTCCCGATCTCGTCCAAAAAACGGTTTTGATTAATTGCTCGTTGCGCTTATTGCAGGAAGAAAAACGGCTAACCTTACCTTGGTCTCGGCGCGTTGGTTCCCAATTTGTTCAGAGGTTGTTGCAAAATCGATCGATCGCCCAGTTTTTCTTTAATCAAGTCCGTCGTCCTAAGACCGTGCGAAATATTCTACTGCAAGCCTATGTGCGTCCCGAAGCTGTCACTGATGAACTTGTTGATATTTTGCTGAAACCTGCTCAAGATTCAGGCGCAGTTGATGTGTTTGTCGCTTTTGTCAGCTATTCCCAAGGCCCCACACCCGAAGGTTTACTAGCTCAATTACCCTGCGAAGCGATTTTGATCTGGGGCGAACAAGATCCGTGGGAACCGATCGAACTCGGTCGAGAGTTAGCTAAATTTAGCTGTGTGAGCGAATTTATCACGATTCCCAATGCTGGACATTGCCCTCAGGATGAAGCCCCTGAAGCAGTTAATCCCATCTTG
>JARCMB010000397.1 GCA_030248825.1 Pseudanabaenaceae cyanobacterium MP8IB2.15
GGAGCTATGGCTGCCAGATCGCCACACACTCACTACCGCCACCACGACACCCGCCACAATTAGCAGCAAGATCTCATTGATCCCCAGAAAGAATAAAATAATTACGGCAATGACTGCGATCGAAGTCTGGATATTCTTGATCGCTGATTTACCGAGTTTCCATAGAGCTTGGATCACGATCGCTATAATTACAGGTTTGATCCCGTAAAGCATCCATTCCAATTGCGGCACAGTTTGGTATTGAGCATAAAGAGCAGCTAAAGCCCAGACAATCAGCATTGCAGGCAAAATAAAGCTAACTCCAGCTACGATTAGCCCTCGCCAGCCACCGCGCTCTAAACCGATATGAATCGCTAATTCGGTTGAATTCGGCCCAGGGATCAGGTTAGTGACACCAATTAAATCCAGCAACTGTTGCCGCGTTAGCCATTGTCGCCGCTTCACTACTTCATCATCGATCATCGCAATATGGGCAGCAGGACCACCAAAGGCGATCGAACCCAACTTCAGAAAAACAATCGCCAACTCTTGCAACCGTTCTCGCTGCTGGGCAGGAGCTAAATCTTTGTAAGCAGGTTCAGGACTTAATGAATCCCCTAGATCTTGGGACATAGCTGATATAACACTAGGGGCGATAAATTTTTCATACTGAACGTACTTTTTCATATCTTTCGATCGAATTAATGTCGTCAGCAACACACTGCCGAAATTATTTTGATCTGACAAAATTTGTCCATCTGTCGAAAAAAATGGTAGGTATGAGAGGCGATCGCAGATCAAACTAAAAAATCAAAATTCACAGCTTAGGGCAATTCGCGATCGAGGTCAAAAGCCAAACTTCAAATCAACTTAAATTGGGTAGATAGAGTGTTTTACGGGATTCCATCAGATCGGATTGAAAAGTTTAAGCAAGCACTTGACTACATCCGCGAGACGTATAACGGCAGTGTGTTTGCATCGGATATGTTGATTGCGATCGAAAAAAATCTCACATTTAGAAAAGATCGGAAATTTGCTGATAGCTTTCGGGCTTCGATCGAAACCGAACAGGAACATAGCTTGGCATGGCGGTTACATGTCCTAACTTGGGCCGCGAGTCATGCTTTGCATATTGAGGGAGATTTTGTCGAGTGTGGTGTATTCCGAGGCTTTTCGTCGGCGGTGATCTGTAAATATCTCGATTTTGAATCGCTGCCACAGCAGTTTTACCTTTACGATACTTTCTCAGGTTTAGCCGCCGAGACTTCCACCGTGGAAGAGCGCGAAAAATGGTCAGAATATGAAGATTTCGATCCCGATCGATTACTAGAACATGTCAACCAAGTGTTTTCGGTTTATCCAAACGTCAAGATTGTCAAAGGGATTGTGCCGCATTCTTTTACCGAGGCAGTTCCAGAAAAAATCGCTTATCTGCATTTAGATATGAACTCCTCGATCGCCGAAATTATGGCATTGCAAGAATTATTTCCGCGCATGACTAAGGGCGCAATCTTAGTGTTAGATGATTTTGGCTGGCTCGCAAATAAAAACCAGTCGATCGCCGAGTTAGAATTTATGCATGAGTTTAAGCATAAAGTGCTGGAATTACCCACAGGTCAAGGCTTAGTGATTAAGCATTAGTTAATATTTTCGGGAGAATTTCTGATATGGCAGAACTCAAAGACCAAGAACATCCCCAACGATTTGGCGATCGAGCTGTAGTTGATGAATTACTTAGAGGCGATCCGACAGACCGTAACCTTGCCGATCTAGCTCGATTACTAATCCGCTATCAGGGGTTTCCAGGGGCAAGAGATATTCAGGCAGATTTACAAAAAGTCCTAGAAAAGTGGCAACTAACTCCAGAACAACTATTTGCCAAGACAAGACAAATCCACGCTACCACCAGAATTTTTAGCACGCGCAATGATGGGCGAGACGACTGGGCTTAGCAGGCTTAGCCAGAAAAAGCCAAACAAAGATCGAATATCGAATTTGTTCTTCTAAGAACATCATGAAAAGGCTTAGTCAGATAAGCTGAAAATAAGGGAATTATCTAAATCGAAAGACATGATTTGGCTTCCGATCGAATAATTATTAGTTAGGTATTTAGAGTCATGCGATCGCCTCAAACCAGCCAAAAGCCCAAACTCCTGATAGTTGATGATGAACCAAATAATTTAGACTTGCTGGAACGAACTTTCTACAAAGATTATGTCGTATTAAGAGCCGAAAATGGTCAAGAAGCATTACAGCTTATGGAAGCTGAAGACGATGTCGCAGTGGTAATTTCTGACCAACAGATGCCGTTGATGAGTGGGACAGAATTGCTCAGCCAGTTGGTGGAAAAATACCCCGATACGATGCGGATTATTTTGACCGCCTATACAGATGTTGGCGATCTAGTAGAAGCAATCAATTCCAGCAAAGTATTTAAATTTGTCACCAAGCCATTCAATAAAGCCGAGCTGATTGGAGTTGTCAGTCAAGCAAGAGACACTTATACGGTTCTAAAAGCGCGAACCCGCGAACTGCGCCAAAATCTCCACTCGGCTGAAGCGAAATATCGCAGTATTTTTGAGAATTCGGTTGAAGGCATTTTTCAATCTTCGATCGAAGGGCGTTACCTAATCGCAAATCCAATGTTGGCGAGTATTTACGGTTACGACTCGGCCGAGGATTTACTCGGAAATCTCACTGATATCACCACCCAGCTTTATGTCAATCCTAACCAGTGGACTGACTTTGTCCAATTTATGCAAACCCACGAGACGATCTCTGGATTTGAGTCTCAGGTTTATCGACGCAGTAAGACTCCCTCGGTCGATCGACCCAAAATCTGGATCTCAGAAAGTGCGCGAGTAATGCGTGACACTGAAGGGAACTTAATCGGCTTTGAAGGCACTGTACAAGATATTACACAGCGTAAACGCGCTGAAGAAGAGGTAAATCTACTCCAAACGATGA
>JARCMB010000398.1 GCA_030248825.1 Pseudanabaenaceae cyanobacterium MP8IB2.15
ATTTAGAAACCCCATCGTCGCGTAGCAGGGTGGGGTAGTTCATTGGTTGCCCATCAGAGAAAGAGCTTAATAAGCGTCTTGCAATTCGTAGAAGTCGGGTGTGACGTAATCTTTCCGCATCGGGTAGCCAACCCAATCTTCGGGCATCAAGATCCGCTTGAGGTTAGGATGTCCTTCGTAGACAATGCCATACATATCGAAGGTTTCGCGCTCTTGCCAGTCAGCCGACTTCCAGATCCAGAAGACCGATGGGCAGTGTGGATCGGCACGAGGCACAAATACCTTAATCCTGACTTCTTGGGGATTGCTGTAGTCACCATTTGCTGCGACCTTTGCCAAGTGATATGTGCTGACCAGATCTTCACCTGCACCAGCATCATAACCACACTGACACATCATGTAGTTAAAGCCATAGGCATAAAGCGCAGTGGAAAACGGAATCAGATATTCTCGGCTGACTTTGAGGACAGGCACATTTAAATGATCCAGCCCTAAAAACTCATGCTCAAACCCGTTAGCCAATAACCAGTCTGAAACTGGATTGGGTGGGGTAATCGCCGCAACTGGTTGAATTTCACCTTCACCTGATGTCGGGACTTCGCCTTTAATTTCTTCAGCCACGAACTTCTACCTCTTGCTTTTGGGCGATTTGCAGTGCGGGTAGTGGAATGCCTGATTCCACTAACTCTTTGGGCGGCGACATGCGCGTGGGCATTTCCAAATACTTACCTGTCAAGATTGGCGGTACAACCTTCATTTCATGCTTGATTGAGTAAAAACGATGAGTTTGCTGAATGCCAGCTCGTTCGCTAAAACTTTCTGTCCCAATTTTCTTCCGCAGCTTAATAATGGCATCGAAAATTGCTTCGGGACGAGGAGGGCAGCCAGGTAGATAAACATCAACAGGAATCAGTTTATCAACCCCGCGCACGGTTGTGTAGGAATCAGTGCTGAACATGCCGCCAGTAATCGTACAAGCACCCATGGCGATCACGTACTTCGGCTCTGCCATTTGCTCGTAGAGTCTTACCAAAGCAGGAGCCATTTTCATCACTACAGTGCCAGCCGTAATAATTAGATCGGCCTGGCGAGGACTCGAACGAGGCAGCAGCCCGAAGCGATCGAAGTCAAACCGCGAGCCAAGCATTGCTGCAACTTCGATGAAACAACAACTAGTGCCGTATAACAGCGGCCACAAGCTCGACATCCGCGCCCAGCTGTACAGATCGTCGAGCGTGGTTAAAACAACGTTATTCGACAAATCTTGAGTAACGTTAGACGCTTCGATCGGATTGATCAGGCGTTGCTTTTGCTCGTCAATACTAAAATCTAAACTAACTGTTTCTGGTTTCATGACCATTCTAAAGCTCCCTTTCTCCAAGCATAAACAAGACCTAATACAAGAATAGCGATAAAAATTAAAGCTTCGACAAAAGCCAACAAACCAAGTTGACTAAATGCTACTGCCCAAGGATATAGAAACACGGTTTCCACATCAAAGATCACGAAGGCAAGGGCGAACATGTAGTAACGAATATTGAATTGAATCCAAGCACCCCCGATCGGCTCACAACCAGACTCGTAGGATGTGCGACCAGCAGGATTGTATGTATTTGGACTGAGAAATTTAGATAGCACAAGCCCTAGCACAGGTACTAGGATGCAGATGATGGTAAACATCAAAAGGTACTCGTAACCGCTTAAAACCAAGAATCTACCTCTCTATTCAACCAATATTTATTATATCTGGGCTAATCGTCAGCAAAACACATGAATGAAATTTTGTTGCGAATTTAAAACTTTCGTATATCTCCAATAGTAAACTGATCTAGCAAAAACAGAAACAATTCAAGCTTTTAAAAAACTTACTGGATCTATTAATTCAACTATATAGGAGGCAAAGTGAGTCAGACTTTAGAAAAAGAACAGGATCAGGGGTTAGCTACGTTACTGCGTGAAGGTACGCAAAAAGCCCACACGATGGCAGAGAACACTGATTTTATTAAAGGCTTTTTAAAAGGAGTACTGGATAAACAGTCCTATCGTAAGTTCTCGGCAAATCACTACTTCATCTATGCAACGTTAGAGGAAGAGTTGACCAAGCACCAAAATCATCCTGTCTTAAGTAAGATTTATTTCCCTCAACTATGGCGGCGCGAGAGCCTAGAACAGGACATGGCTTACTTCTATGGGGCTGATTGGAGTAGTCAAGTGCAGCCTTCGATCGCTTGCAAAAATTACATCAAGCATATGCAAGAAGTATCGGCAACTTCGCCAGAATTACTGGTCGCCCATGCCTATACCCGTTATATGGGCGATTTGTCGGGCGGACAAATCCTCAAGAATATTGCGAAAAAAGCTCTAGGGTTGAGCGATAACGATGGGCTAGCCTTCTATGACTTCGATGCGATTAAAAATCATGGCGAATTCAAGAAGAATTATCGGGCGGCACTCGATACTTTGCCAGTCGATGCGCCAACTGCTAATCGCATCGTCGATGAGGCAAATCATGCTTTCCATTTAAATATGGAGTTGTTCCGCGAACTCAAGGGCAACTGGTTCTTACCTTTACTGCGGTTTATCTGGAATTCGATTATCAGTCGCTTTCAACCAAAGTCGAATGTAGCAACTGTAAGCTAGGTTAACCAGCAAATTAAACGATTAAAGGTCGATCGCTATGTCAAGGTAGGATGTAGCGATCGACTTTTTGTGCCTTTGAAATCGATCGTAAATGTGATAGAAATGACAAGATGTCAAAGACTAGGCGACCAATTGGGGTAGATTTATTCGCGGGTGCAGGTGGCATGACGCTAGGATTCGAGCAAGCTGGCTTTGATGTGCTGGCGGCAGTAGAGATCGATCCGATTCACTGTGCGACACATGAGTTTAATTTTCCGTTTTGGTCGGTAATTTGCCAAAGTGTCATAGAGCTTACGGGTAAGGAAATTCGATCTCGATCAAAAATTAAGGATCGAGAAATTGATGTTGTGTTTGGGGGGCCGCCGTGTCAGGGTTTTTCATTAATGGGAAAACGAGCCCTTGACGATCCGCGTAATTCACTTGTATCCCACTTTATGCGCTTGGTTTTGGAATTACAGCCCAAGTATTTTGTGATGGAGAATGTGAAAGGATTGACGCTTGGCAAGCATCAGCAATTCCTGACTGAAATCATCGCAGAGTTTCAATCACATGGATACGTAGTCGAAAACAACTATGAGGTTCTCAATGCATCTTATTATGGTGTACCGCAGAACAGAGAGCGATTATTTCTACTTGGCTGTCGTGAGGGATTATCGTTACCAAATTACCCGATCCCAATCACGAAACCAGCTAAAGCCAAGAAGTTTAAATCTAAAGAGTTAGCCGATCTGCCTGACTCGCCGACCGTATGGGATGCGATCGAAGATTTACCTGAATCAGAAAATTACGCCGAACTACTCAAACAAGATTGGTGTATGGCTGAGTATGGCAAGCCCAGTAACTACAGTAGTTTTTTGCGCGGTTTGACCAGACCCGATCGCGATTATTCCTATGTTCGCAGACACGATCGGGGGATTCTCACTTCGAGTATGCGGACAAACCACAGTCAAGTCTCGATCGATCGATTCCAGCTTACCAATCCAGGCGAAACGGAACCAATCAGCCGCTTCTACAAATTGGATAAAGAAGGTGTTTGCAATACTTTGAGAGCAGGTACGCCCAGCAATCGCGGTGCATTTACATCGCCTCGACCAATTCATCCGATCGTACCCAGATGCATCACGGTAAGGGAAGCTGCAAGATTACACTCATATCCCGACTGGTTTAGATTTCATCTGACCAAGTGGCATGGCTTTCGACAAATTGGCAACTCTGTCCCTCCACTTTTAGCCAAGGCTGTAGCGGCAAAGGTGATGCAAGCTCTGGAATTGAATCCAGTTATCTCATCTCATTCTCAAGATTTAGGGAAAATCGAGTTACTCCAAATCAAAATGGCACAGGCTGCCGATCGATACAGTGTCGATCGACATGTGATCGAACCTAGAAGTAAAAAGACGATTGTGCCACATCACTAACTGGTATAAGTCTCTGACTCCCCCGATCCAAAATAGATATGATGATAGAAATTGTGTGCTAGGTAGGTAATTTGGGCATGAATAGATCAGCTCTCAAAAATCTTTTAAAGAAGCCCGAAAAAGCTCAGCAAATCGAACTTTCAGATGATGATCGCGCCACGATCCAAAAGCTAGAAATTCTCGTGCAGGCGGTAGAGCGAGTTTATCCCAGCATGAAAGGGTTGATGTGGCGCAGCTTTGTCCAAGGGATATTTGTGGGACTCGGTACAACTGTGGGATTGACAATTGTATTTGGCACTCTAACCTATGCCTTGACCCAGCTCAAAGTCGTGCCTGGATTAGGCGAATTGATCGAAAAATCTAAAGTAGAAAGGATCATCCCTCGCAAAGATCTTAATCCACAAAGATTCTAGTCGAGTAAGTCATCTAGTTCGCTATAGTCAGGCAGAGTTGAATCGATCGATCTACCATTTCGTAACACAATTCGATCGATCTGAGGACGAGAGAGTAACTCACTGAAGTAACGCGCTTTAAATATAATCAAATCGGCGGGTAAACCGACTCCAATTCTGCCTGCGTTGTTCAAACCAATCAAATCTGCTGGAGTAGAAGTTATAGCTCTAATCCAATCCGCGTATGGAGTATCCAAATGAGCGATCCGCACTGCCATATTAAAGACTTCCAATCCATCATGATCGCCAAAACCATAGAAAGGATCGCGGCAATTATCCGATGAGATCGCGACGGGAATCCCTGCCTCTTTGAGTTCGTGGAGTAAAGTTACACCACGCCACCGAGGGGTTCTAGCATTAGAGCGATCTTGCAAATAGAGATTACACATCGGCAAACTGACAATCCCAATCCCTGCTTGCTTGACCAATTCGATCGTTTGGGCGGCAACTTCAGACTCTTGTACCGCCAAGCTACAACAATGTCCACACACCACTCTCCCTTTAAAATCATGACGGATCGCGGCGGCGGCGATCTGCTGTAAACAATTGGATGCGGGATTATCGTTTTCATCGACATGGAAGTCTAGATCCAATCCTCTCTCCTTTGCTAAAGTAAAGACTCGATCGATTTGCTGCTCTAAATCAGGATTTACATAAGCCACGCCCCCTAAGATTCCACCCAAGCCAGCGATTCGATCGGCAAGAGCTGCACCTTGGTTTCCTGCAAATCCTTCTAGAGCGATCAGCGATACTGCTTGTAAGGTAATTCGATCGCGCCAGATATCTCTTAATTCACGAAACACTTCTAAACTAATCTCTGCTTTGCTGGGAGGGCAATCGATATG
>JARCMB010000064.1 GCA_030248825.1 Pseudanabaenaceae cyanobacterium MP8IB2.15
GTCAATTTGGCGATCGATTTGCCCATCGTCCTTTACCCCTATTTGGATTTATCGGGATTGCGTTTGTGCTAGCGATGCTTGCCTTTGTGAATAATCTGTGGCTTGGACTAGCGCTCTGTGGTGTACTTGGATTTCACGGGGCGTTGGTGATCGTACCGATGCAAACAGTGATCCAACACTACACGCCAGACAATATGCTAGGTAAGGTGTATGGTTTACTGAATAATGCTGAAAATATCGCGCTCAGTTTACCTCTGGCATTAGCAGCAGTGGCGCTTGATACATCTGCCAGTTTTTTGGGCCCAGTTCTGGGTTTGCAAGTGGTGATGGTAACTAGCAGTTCGATCGTTATCCTTCTGGGCGTGTGGGCATGGTCGCGCACACATAATGCTCTCCAAAAAGTTCTATAAAAAGTCTGATAATTTCTGCATAATTCTCCTATGGACGACGAATCTGCTATTCAAAACAACAGCCAAGATGACAACCAATTAACCGTAGAGCAGGCGATTGCCAATCTCGAGGGCGAAGATTTGGGATTGCGAGTTTATGCTGCTTGGTGGTTAGGCAGGTTTCGCGTTGATGCTCCAGAAGCGATCGACATACTAATTGCCGCCTTAGATGATGAAGACGATCGAACTGATGCAGGTGGCTACCCCCTCCGCCGCAATGCCGCCAGAGCTTTGGGTAAATTGGGAGATCGCCGCGCCGTTCCAGCTTTGGTTCGATCGATCGAATGTGCCGATTTCTATGTGCGAGAAGCCGCCGCCCAATCTTTAGAAATGTTAGAAGATCCGTCTTGTATCGACAGATTGGTGGAGTTGCTCGACGATCGAGTGCCTGGGACGCTACCAGCCAAAGAACCACCTAACTTGACTCAGCCGTTTGATGCCATTCTCGAAGCATTAGGCAGTTTGGGCGCGATCGATGCCATCCCCAAAATTTTGCCATTTTTAGATCACGCCATCCCCCGCATCCAGTACTCTGCGGCGCGAGCGATGTATCAGATCGAGCCAAATCCCCAGATTGCGAATCAGTATGCCGATCGACTAGTCCAAGCCCTTGCCAACGATGATTTACAACTGCGTCGGACAGTACTGGCAGATTTGGGTGCGATTGGGTATTTGCCTGCGGCTGAGTCGATCGCCGCGACCTTGGCAGAAAATAGCCTCAAACTCATGGCACTCAAAGGTTTATTAGAAAAACAGCTTCAACAAACCGCCGCACCAGACTTATCCGATCGGGCAATTCAAGTCATGCACTTGATGGATGCGCTGCTGTGAGAAATTCTCTCAAAAAATTCTCGTCAGGAAAGTTGTAACAGAAAGAGTCAGAATGAAGATAGAACTTAATCGATCCATCACTTATGCCCGATCGTATGTCAGATCGCCTTTCTTCCTTGATTTTGGCTGTAGAAGCCGCCGATTCTTCTAAGCTCTTACACGAAGCCGTGCAAAATCTGGCATCGGCAAATCTAGAAGGAGCAATCCCCACATTGATTGCCGCCCTCAGCTATAACAATCCAGGTGCAGCCGTTGCCGCAGTTGATGGACTAATTCAACTAGGAGTGCCATCTGTAGCCGATCTGCTAGAGCTATTAGATCAGCACAACTACACCGCCAGAG
This sequence comes from Pseudanabaenaceae cyanobacterium MP8IB2.15, assembly GCA_030248825.1. Taxonomy (GTDB): domain Bacteria; phylum Cyanobacteriota; class Cyanobacteriia; order Pseudanabaenales; family Pseudanabaenaceae; genus JARCMB01. Next base: position 1,623 of record JARCMB010000064.1, read on the forward strand.
CTTGGGCAATTCGGGCTTTGGCTGGAATTGGTGATCCTAGAGGATTAGTGACGTTGCTCGGTGTCGCTACGGCTGACTTAGACATGAGTGTGCGGCGGGCGGCGGCTAAAGGGCTGGGGATGATGAAATGGCACTGGTTTCCTGAAAGTTTGCGAGAAATTGCTCAAGAAGAAGCATTAGAAGCTTTACTATTTGTGGCACAACAGGATGAGGAGTGGGTGGTACGCTATTCTGCCGTCGCGGGTTTGCAGGCTCTGGCAAATGCAATTACAGTCACTCACCCAGAATGGCGATCGCAAATCCAAGCCAAACTAGAGATGATTTCAGCGAGCGATCGTAGTCTTGCCGTGCGTGGGCGGGTGGAGATGGCACTCCAAAATCTTCAAGTAGAGTCGATCGAACATCAGCCATTAAAAATTGAGGCGCAACCTTCGCCCCTTTCTGCCACCGACTGGCAGACAATTATGGAAAAACTATCCGATCGAAAAGGACAAGAGCGTTTGGTATTAGCAGAAGGCGATCCACGTCGCTATAAACAACTGGCTGAGTCGATCCAAAAGGCTGAGTATTAAGTTATGTATTCTTTATCAAACTAAATCGAATAATGACACTCTCATTCCTATAAAATTACGATCAACTTTATAAGATTTTTTACAAGCAAAGGGAGATTTCGTAACTGTGACAATTCCTCTTTTAGAATATTCCCCTATTTCGCAAAACAATCGGGTGAAAGGCTTTGAGATTCCTGGCGATGAACAGCCTAGAATCTTCTCTACCGAAAATATACTTTCCAGCACCGACATGGATGTCTTGATCGAGGCAGCCTATCGCCAGATTTTCTTCCACGCCTTTGCCGCAGATCGCGAGCGTTTCTTGGAGTCTCAACTCCGCAGTGGTCAAATTACCGTGCGTGATTTTGTGCGTGGGCTGGTGCTCTCCAACACATACAAACGCAGCTTCTACGATCTCAATAGCAACTATCGCTTTGTGGAGCAGACTGTGCAGCGTGTACTGGGTCGTGATGTCTA
>JARCMB010000399.1 GCA_030248825.1 Pseudanabaenaceae cyanobacterium MP8IB2.15
CTACGAGCAATTACGTCCTGCGATCGAATCATCAAAATATGCCCGACGGATTGCAGGTAGAGTTATCGGTTTGAATGAAGACGGTGGCATGTAGACGAAATCTTGCGAGTTTAAGGAGGAATAACCATGAGTTTGACAGAATTAAAAACAGCGGTAATGCAACTTCTACCCGATCAGCTTGCTGAATTACTTAATTGGCTCGATGAATTCCAAGAATCCAAGTAGGATAGACAGATTGAAGAAGATTTTAAGTCTGGAAAACTAAACCACTTGGGTCTTGATTTTTGAAAATTTGTTAGTATTTAGTTGTAAAAGTACATACTTTTTAATATTTATTTTGCAAATATTAAGGATCAAGCTATGCAACCAGCACCCTACAGCTTATTACTTCGACGTTTAGCAACAGTTATGGCAACTACTGTGATTACGCTCGCATCGATTGCTGCAACCACAGGGATTTTACTTTCAATTTACTACGAACCAACTGCGACTGGAGCATTTAACTCACTCCGCGAAATTAGCCAAGAGATCCCAAATGGCTGGCTGATCCGTAGCGTTCATAATATTGCTGGCAATGTCTTGATTGTGGCAGCTCTGGTTCAGCTTGTTGTGATGTTTTTGGGTGAACGATTGAATCGCAACTGGTTGATCGGCTGGGCAAGCTTGATCCTGCTGGTTCTCACCGCAATTGGACTGGGTTGGACGGCAATGCTCCTAGACTGGTCACAGACTGGTTACTGGCGGTTTCGGATTGAACTAGGTACGATCGAATCAATTCCCTTTGTGGGCAATCAAATTCGCGATATTCTCACAGGTGGAGCGGTTAATTCTATGACAGTCAAACGCCTGTATACCCTACATAGCTATATTCTTTCTACTGGGGCAATCGCTCTAGCAGCAGTACATCTTGGGAGTTTGCTGATGCAAGCAAAAATGGATAGCTCGATCGAGCAGAATAGCGATGTTAGCTCAACTTCAGAATCTCCCAGCTAGCATCAGATCGCTATAATCGACACAAGCGATTTTGCCAAACTTGTGAATAGTCCTAAATTTAGCTGGATGATTTGCTCGGGTGTAATGCTCTGCCTGATCCTAGTCTTGGCACATAGTCGTGTGTCATCTCAACCTGAACCTGTGACGGATATTCCTGAAGCAATCACCGATCGAGTGGGAGCGAATCCAGAATTAAACTTGCAGTCGATCGATGATGCCGCCCCATATCTCAAAGATGGACAGGCTTTGGCGGACTGGAAAGAGTTGGCGAGAGTATATTACAGCCAATCGATCTCAAAATATCTTGCCCAAGGTGGGGATATGAAAGCGCGAACTGTGAATGGTTCCACAGTTTTACACATCGCGGGGATTTGGGTTGATCGAGCATTAGTGGCAAAACTGATCGATCGAGGTGCCGATCTCAACACCAAAAATTATTTCGGTAATACGGCTTTATCTGTCGCAGTCGAAGCGAACAATAGAGATGTAGTCGAATTACTGATTACTGAAGGTGCTGAGATTAATGTCACCAATAACGACGGCAAAACACCCCTGAGCCAAACCAAGAATCAAGCTATGATCCAAATCCTCAGACAGTACGGCGCAAAGTAATCGATGGAGTTAGCTCAGTTTTTTAGTCCGACGCAATGGCAGATCATCCTTAACGTGGCATCGATCGCTCAGATGAGAGGCTGGCGAGTTTATGCGGTGGGCGGGATTATTCGCGATTTCATCATGATCCAAGCACATGTCAATTCCCAATCTAAACGTGAGTTCCCAAGCGATATCGATCTAGTTGTGGATGGTTTAGAAATGGCAGGGATTGAAGTTGCGATCGAATTTCATGCGAAATATCCCGATGCCAAACTCCAAATTCATCCCAAGTTTCAAACTGCCGTGTTGGATTGGTCAAACTTCAGTCTAGATTTAGCCACCGCCCGTACAGAAATCTATGCTTATCCTGGGGCAAATCCTCAAGTTCAGGCAAGTACAATTCAGCAAGATCTCGATCGACGGGATTTTACGATCAATGCTTTAGCGATCGAGATCGAAAGTCAGGCGGTAGGTTTACGTTCAGACTCAAATTCTCCCGATCGAATCATCGATCTATTTGGGGGCTTAGCTGATTTAAGCGCAGGACTGATTCGGGCAATTCGGGTCGGAAGTTTCGCCGAAGATCCCAGACGCATGTTTCGGGCAGTAAGGTTTGCGGTACGGTTTGGGTTCAAAATCGCGCCTGAAACAGAGGCAGAAATTCGCGCTACAACAGCGAGTGGATTGCATGACATGATTGGTGGCAGTCGGCTCAAAGCGGAATTATTTTATACGCTCAAATCCGATCGAGCTGAGGTAATGTTTCAATCGATCCAAGCATTGGGGATTTTGCGATGTGTTCACCCTAACTTGACCTTGCCCACAGATTTTAATTGCCAACTACGGCGGCTGCGAAAATGGTGGCAGTGGTTTGGCAATCGGGACTTATTTGCTCAAGTCGGACTGGAATTGCTGTTATCCAATCTATCGCCAAGTGATTCGATCGAGACTAATCTCGAACTGTCTCCAGAGCAAAATGGCAGGCAGCAAAAGCTCGCTAATCTCCTAGTTCTATTGCCACAACTCGATTCACAATCACAAAACCAACCAGCCAGCCAAAAAGTTCTAGCCTTACAGAGCTATGATGTAACTAGCTTAATTCTGGCGGCGGCAAAATCTTCAGTTAAGCAGCAACGACGCATTTTATGGCAATATCTGACTGATTGGAGACATATTAAACCTTGGCTAAGTGGTGATGAAGTTAAACAGATTGCTCAAGCTCAAGGGCGATCGATTTCAGGTAAAAATATCGGGACAATTTTGCAAAAAATTCGCGCCGCCACCCTAGATCGA
>JARCMB010000005.1 GCA_030248825.1 Pseudanabaenaceae cyanobacterium MP8IB2.15
AAATCTTCTTTTGCCTGTTCGGTTTCTTCGGCTTTGCGCTGGGCTTCAGTTGTACTTGCTAAGATTGTTTGGATCATCTGGTTGAAGCTGACTGCCAGACGACCGAACTCATCTTCAGTGTATGCGGTTGCTTTGGGATTCATATCACCGCGAATCACCGAGTCAAACTGGGACTGAAGATTGTCAGAAGAACGTTTAACTAGCTTGGTAGTGCGATTTCCCATGAGTAAAGCTGTGGCTCCACTCCCTGTGGCGGCAGCGATCGCCATTAACCAGCCCGCAGTAGTGAATTGGTCAATTGGCACCTTTGACTCGTTTTGGCTTTGAGCCCCTCTAACTGCTATGTTTGCGACTATGGCGACGGCGATCGCTCCAACTACGGCTGAAGCGATCGCTGTCCAGAAGGTTTTGGCTTTTAACGGGCGATTATCAAAGAAAGAAAATGCTCCCTGTTCCGCGCCTTCGATCGAACCCACATCTGCACTGAGAGATCTAGCCGATACTCCGCCAATAGAACTAGAGGCATCCAGTCTGAATATCTCAGCATCAGCATCAATTCTCTGGCTGTTTTGGCTGCTACTCTGACTTCTACTCGTAACACTAGGACTAGCTAGTTGTGTAGAAGCTGAAGTACTAGAACGAGTTGTGAAGTTTTGTGCCGCCGTAAAACCGCTAGTTTCCCCGCCTGTCACCATTTGAGTGGCCTCGGCATCGTCAAACGAAGTTGGGAACCCAGAAATGTCACCTAAATCATCAAAATCATCAAACTCATCCATGAAGACAATATTGGCATCTTCCTCATCAGCACTCGCCGCGAATGAATTTGGCAATGAATTTGGCGATGTACTGTTGCTAACGATCTGAGTTTTTTCGGGGTAGTTAAAGCTTTCTAGCCCATCAAAACTATCGCCATCTAGGTCATCAAAACTAAAGTCGTCTATGCTTTCTTCATAGTCATTTTGACCATTGGCGGAGGGAGAAGTCGGACTGTAGTCAGTCTGAAGATTAGTCCGTCCAGCCTGAAAGCTAGTAGGCTGAGTCATGTACTGATTTTGGTCAAATGAGTCTTGCTCATATGAGTCTTGGTCAAATGAGAACGATTCACCAAAATCATCAGCACCATTAATATCAAAATCACCAGAGTCGGCAAAGGGATCGTTAGATGCTTCGGTTGCAGGATAATCACTAAAGTTTGCCGAACTACCGCCATTATCCCCATTAGTCTGGCTAGAAGATTGGCTCGATCCTTGATCGGAGTACATGTAAGTCTCATTACCCCCAGGAACTTGATTGAGCCGATCGGTTGCGGTTGACATGCCCCAGTTAGCATTTTCAATAATATCTGGATCTTTAGTTAACTGCATGACTGATTCATACTCGCCTACAGCATCCTGATATCTTTCTAACCCCAGATTGACATGTCCATAAAGTAGACGATATGTTGGGTCGCTAGGACTGTCAGTAACTAACTGCCTAGTTAGATCTGCAGCTAGTTGATATTCACCCTGCATATAAGCCAGAGATGCTTTCTCGTACTTTTGGTTTTGAGTGCTAGATGCCATTTACTTTCTCCTAATCTATGTCCCTCTGGTGTCTCTCCCTATGTCCCTATCGCCGCCTATATCCTCAGCCCATCGATCCTGAGTTATATTGTTTGGAATTATTCATTCTTTTTATCTAGTTTACTGCGTACTTTGGTTAGTAAATTAGTTACTAGATCGTTATTAGATCACTAACTATGATGCCCATCGTGCCGATCGAAGAATATTAACCTGATCTAGCAATTTTAAGGGTTGCTCATCTCCGATCTGCCATTCACCTTTAACAAATGGAGACATACTATCTGGGCTATTCCTAGAAACTCTAAGTTGATCGGAATCCAACCAAGCCATCACCCCAATCCGTTCGATCGCTAGACCTAACATTAAGCCCTGATCTTCAACCGCAATGATCGATATTTCAGAACGGTCCGTATTAACAGGCGTAGGTTCACCTAAAAACTGACCAAGATCCCCAACCCAAACTACTCGACCTCTAATGTTTATTGTGCCCAGAAGCAAGGACGAAACATTAGGCATAAGGTTAATCCGATCTGGAGGATGCTCGATTACTTCTTTAATCCCAATTGCAGGTAGAGCGAACTCCAGTCCTGAGGAAACAAAGAAGCGCAAATGCAGCTCACCTTCTGGAGCATCAATACCTTGGAAATCAGGTGATTGATCTTGATTGATACCGGGCAAGAAGTCTGAATTTCCCACCATATCTCGCAGCTTTTCCTCAAAGAAGTGTTTACTTTAACCTGTTTTCAAAACCCTATTGCCACTTTAAATTATTTAGTAACTAACAGTAACTAAATAATCAACATTAACTGAGTGTTTTACCAGTTTTTTAGCCTTTACGCAATAATTGTTTGACCGTACTGACTAGTTCTTGGGGCTGAAAAGGTTTGGCGATATAGGCATCAGCTCCCTGCCTCATACCCCAGTATCGATCGAATTCTTCTCCTTTAGTAGAACACATCACAACTGGAACTTCCTGAGTGGTGGGGTCAGATTTGAGGCGGCGGCAAAGTTCATAGCCATTCATGCGAGGCATGACGACATCAAGCACAACAATGTCGGGGCGTGCTCCTTGAATTTGTTCTAAGGCTTCCACGCCATCGCTGGCTGAGGTGACACTCAAGCCACTGTCTTTTAAGAGATCTGTAATCATTTCTCTTTGGGTGGCACTATCTTCGACGACCAAAACTCTGCTCATATTTCACCACTGCTTTTGCTGCGTATCATCGTTGGGGGATTAAACAAGTGACCATTCATGATTCAGGTTTATGACTTTCTTAACAATTGTTTGACTGTACCGACTAGTTCTTGAGGCTGAAAAGGTTTGGCGATATAGGCATCAGCTCCCTGTCTCATGCCCCAGTACCGATCGAATTCTTCTCCTTTAGTAGAACACATCACAACTGGAACTTCTTGAGTGGCGGGATCGGATTTGAGGCGGCGGCAAAGTTCATAGCCATTCATGCGAGGCATGACGATATCAAGCACAACGATGTCGGGGCGCGCTCCTTGAATTTGTTCTAAGGCTTCTACGCCATCGCTAGCTGAGGTGACACTCAAGCCACTGTCCTTGAGTAAGGCTGTGATCATTTCTCGTTGTGGTGGACTATCTTCTACGACTAGAACCTTGCTCATCTCGATTTCCCCTTGTTTTACTAACTCATTCCTATGACGCTAAGGTCTTTCTCTTCGTGGTCTTGATGCAAATCTATGGTGTCGATCGAATCGATATCTGGATAGCTGCTGCCTAAGTATTTTTCAACCGTGGTTAGCAATTCCCTTTCACCAAATGGCTTAGTCAGATATTCTGTGGCTCCAACCATCCGAGCTTTGACGCGGTCAATGAAACCATCTTTTCCTGTCAACATAATGATTGGTGTACGGGAGAAAGCACTGGACTTTCTCAACATGGCGCACAGTTCATAACCATCTAAATCTGGCATGGCAATATCACAAAAGATCAGATTGGGTTTAAGCTGAAACACCAAACTCAAAGCTCTGATCGGATTGGCAATCGCCGTCACCTGATAGCCATGGTTATGTAGAATATACTCTACTGCGCGGCATATTGTCATACTGTCGTCAATACAGATGACGCGGGGAGCTTCTAGTTTTGGTTTGCTAGCAATCGTTGAGACGATCGTTGCCATGCCCACAGCACCCGACTCGATCGCGATAAACACTGATTTTGCGACTTCAAATATGCTCTGACCTGAATAGCGAGCGAGTTGGCGAATTGAGGTCTTGCCATCTATCCACTGGCTCAATCGCGGCATGGCTCCTCGATCTAGCAGAACAGGGCATTGATTGGGGGACTGAATCCGAGGGTAAAACTGTTTCCAGGCTTGCAGTTGTTGCAGAATGTTGCGTTCTAAGTGGGCAAATTTAAATGTAGTGAGTTGGGGCGATAGAGCGGGGCTGATTTCAAACACAAAAGTGCCCTGATGCAGACTGAGCAGGTCGAATAAGACTTCGGAAACCATATCTTGAATGATTTTGCGGGCTTGAGCGGGAGTTAAGAGGTGTGATTCTAATAATGCCCATATTTGACCGTACTCCACGGCATTGATGCCAAGCTTGGCGGTAATCATTTCTTCTAAAGCGGTTTCAAGATTGAGTCCGTGCAAATATTCTCGTAGTCTGGTGAGATTACTCTCTGGATCGGTGGCATAGATGATCTGCCCGTTGACAAAAAACACAAACCAAAATCGACCTGTGTTTGACTCGATCAGTAGCTCTCCTGTGCGTTGCCCCAATTCAATTAGCTTCAGAATGCTATTGACATCGATTTCTTTCAGAGTTCCCTGCATGTGGATAGTTCCTACGCCATGATGATGAATTTGGGGCTATGGTCTAAAATTGCTCGATCTGGTTGGTTTTGCTAGTCTGGTTTTTTAGTTGGTTGGGATTATTTGTGGATCGAGCGGCATTAGAAGAGTTTGAAGCTCAGCATTACCCTGTTGCAGGGGTAGATGAAGTCGGGCGAGGTTGTTTATTTGGGGTAGTAGTGGCTGCTGCTGTAATATTACCCGTTGATGCATTTAATTTACTCAAAAAGGCTGGGGTAAAGGATAGTAAAAGTCTGACGGCAGTTCGGCGAACAGAACTGGATCGTTTAATTCGTGGTATGGCGGTTGATTGCCAGATTGGGGTATCGACTGTGACGGAAATTGAGACGTTAAATATTTTAGGAGCGAGTCTGCTGGCGATGGAACGATCGATCGATCGACTCCTGCCACAACCTAATCATTGCCTGATCGATGGTAATCAGAAGTTGCGATTTCTCTTGATCCCGCCCCTGCCCCAAACTACAGTTGTTAAAGGCGATACCATGTCTTTGTCGATCGCTGCCGCCAGCATTATCGCTAAAGTCTGGCGAGATCGATTGATTGTAGAACTAGATCGGCAATATCCTGGCTATGATTTGGCAAGTAACAAGGGCTATCCCACCGCTAAGCATATTGCTGGCATTCATTCTTTGGGATTGACAGACCAGCACCGTCGCACCTTTAAACTTAAATCAATTAATTAAAGCCAAGGTTGCAGTCGATCGAATAACTGGTTGGGCTGCATTACGCCTTCGATTCGATCGACGGGCTGACCGTTTTTGAACAACACAAGTGTGGGTAAAGCACTAACCTTGTACTGGGTCGCGAGGGCAGGATAGTTGTCGGTGTTAATTTTGACTACTTGAGCTTTGTCTTTGACCTGTTCGCTAAGTTTCTCTAAGACTCCTGCCATAATCTGACAGGGCCCACACCAAGGGGCGTAGAAATCGACGAGGAGAGGGATTTCCGATCCCTGAAGTAGTTCCTCGAAGCTGTCAAACTGCTTTTTGACTGCCATGTTAGACCTCAATTAAAGTTGTAATTACTAAAAATCTAACATAGCGGGTGAAGGAATTGGATTTTGGCTTGATTCCTCGATCCTAAAAAAGCGGGATCACTGGTGATCCCGCTTTTTATTGACGCCGATCGATCGGAGGTGCAAGAGCCGAGTTTATCTTCTCAAGATCACCATTTCGCCGCCGATTGCAGGACTCCGTGCCAACAGATGATTGGTTGAGTCTGCGACTAAGAGTTTTTTGAAGTTGAGAGTGGTCGATCGTTGGAAGAGATCTGCCATCAATTGCTCTTGCTTTTGTGGCGTGATTTGATACCAAGCATCGGACAGTTGCACGATCAGACGACCGAGCTTGAAGTTGGTCTGAACTGACTGGATCAGAGCTTCGCCGTACTGCTTGGTCGCGCCAGCAACTTGGGCTTGGATGTCTGAAATCATGATTTGTTCTGGGGAAATTGGTGAGTCACCTTTCTCCGCAGGAATTACGAAATCTCTACCAGTCGCAGGACGGCTTGCTACTACAGGAGATTTTTGTGGTGCTTTTGCGACCCTAACAGGTGAGGGCTTAAACAAGAAAAACAGCACTAGCACTGCCAGAATTGTATTTACTGCCACACGCTTCTCTAGAATCGGTTTGAGTTGCTCAGAGGATGTGACTGGCTCTAGTTTCTCAGTGATAAATCGCCAGATTGGAGCAATTGCCGTGAGTCCTTTCTTCCAGAGACTGTGGGATTGCACTTTTTCCCAAGCATTGACTAACGCTGGCGTGGCTTTGGCTTTAGCTTCAACTTTTTCCCATACAGGAGTCAGACGTGGCTCTAGCCATTCCACTGTCTTGGTGGAGTAAGCCAAAACTGATGGGATCAGTTGTTCGCGGGAGAATTTCTTTGCTTCTTGCCATGAACCTGATTGTGGTTTGCCAGTTAGCATGGTCGGCTTGGCGGCGGGTAGGGCAGCTTCGTTTGCTGCTAGGTCTACGGCTGGAGCTTTGGGCGCGGCGATATTCTCTTCAAGCTTGGTCTGGAATTTAGCGAGTGAGTCGATCGAAAAAATCAGCACCTTAGCAGCAGTCGATCGCCAGCCTGTGGCGATCTGTCCTGAAGGCACTACCTGTTGGTTCAGCTTCTCTAAAGCTGGAATCAGGCTTTTTAAGAGTTTTAGCAGTAGCAATTGCAAGTTTGGAGCTACTTTTGCCCAGATTTGGGTAATTTGCTCCACAATCTTGCTCAAACTGTCTGGAGTTTTCTGAGTCATTAACTTCTCCTCGTTTCCTAATTCAGCTTTGGATTCTAACGTCAGCTTTAGATTCTCACAAGCCTATGTGATTTTTGTCTAACTACCTGTCAGGTCAATATCATATAAATTTAGTTAAATCAATATCTGTGGCATAAGATATGTTGGCGAACTTATAGGGATTAACATAGAGATCACATCATCAGTAACATATTAGCCAAGCCAAAATAGTCAGGGCAAAAATAAGTGATGAACCACAACTCGATCGCGATCGTTTTCATCGGGATCTTGATTCTTTGCTTACCAGCAATGCTCCCCAATCGGATGATTAAAACCAGCAATAAAGTCTTATTATTTGCTACTACGACCGTTTCGGCAATCGTCTTGATTATGCTCGCGGTACTGATTCCTTTGATTTACCGATATCGATAGGATGTACTGAGCCTAAGCGGTAGACTGGTTTAAGAAAGTTTCTCAAGCTGTTATGACCAATCATCTCGCGCAAAGCCAAAGCTTATATCTTCGCAAACATGCAGAAAACCCGATCGACTGGTGGTCATGGTGCGATCAGGCTTTGGATGCGGCTCGATCGCAAGATAAACCGATCTTTTTATCGATCGGCTACTCAAGCTGTCACTGGTGCACGGTGATGGAAGGCGAGGCTTTCTCTGACACGATGATTGCCAGCTACATGAATGCTAACTTTATTGCGATCAAGGTAGACAGGGAAGAACGACCCGACCTCGATAGCATCTACATGCAAGCAGTCCAGATCATGGGCGAAAACGGTGGCTGGCCCCTGAATGTGTTTCTCACGCCCGAAGATTTAGTTCCCTTTTATGGCGGCACTTACTTCCCTGTCGAGCCACGCTACGGTAGACCAGGATTTCTCAAGGTTTTACAGTCGTTGCATCAGATTTACCGCGACAAACGTCAAGAAATTCAGGCTTACAAAGACGAGATTATCAGTAACCTGAACTTAGTCGCGCAACTTCAGCCCTCGATCGATCTACCCGAAACAATTTTGGCAGAAGGGATCGAGAAATGCGCCTCTGTGGTGGTAAATCGTGGCGTGGGAACCTGCTTTCC
>JARCMB010000400.1 GCA_030248825.1 Pseudanabaenaceae cyanobacterium MP8IB2.15
AGCTTTGGGCAAGGCATTAAGCTGTTTGATTTCAGTGGGAAATGGCAAGTCAGCAGCCATGATGTACTCTCGTTGAATCGAGCATCGATCGATCTGGCATTTCCGACTATTTAGCCAGTCCTTAATCTCCGCTAACGCATGGTTGTAGGCTAATCGGCACGTCTCCATCCACTCAGACAGTTGTTCTTGTTGAGCGGTATCTGGATATATACGGTAGCGGTAGTTCATCGTTAGCATAGAGCTACTGTAGCATGGTTTACTTGTACTAAACTATACAGTAAATGTATATTGGCTAGGCATCGAGCCTACTTAATATACGCTCTTGAGTCCATGTATCCCGCCGCCAAGTGAAGCACTATGGCGGCGGGCTTATAGCTCCCCGAACCCCTCATCAGATAAATTCTCAGCCCAAGATATCTGCACGAGCAGAAATATTCCAAGTAGCCAACTGTACCTATGATATATTTATCTGAGGCAATGCTAACCTAACTCAGTATGAGTGATAAGTCATTGAAATTACAGATTTCCATTCCTCCAGTTGAGGGGATTGAGGATGTCCCTGTGGCAGCAGTTGAAGCACTGGCAAGCAAGATGGGTTTTGAGCCTAATCGGGTTCAAGATATCGTGCAAGCCCTAACTGAAGCCTGTGTCAATGCTATCCTCTACAGCACATCTGAAATGGATGTCGAGGTAGTGGTAACTGCGATGCATAATGGTTTAATCTTAGAAGTCTGCGATCGAGGCTCTGGTTTCGATCCAGATTCAATCAAACCACCTGATTTTAAATTAATCTCCGAAGTTGGAGTTAAAAACGGTGGATTTGGTTTGCATATGATTAGAGAGTTAGTCGATAAAGTAGAAATAGAATCATCCGAACGGGGAACTGTTGTTCGTATGAGTACCTTTTTACCAGATTCCACTTTATCTAATAGCGCACCTAATAGCACTTTGCCTGCTCATCCTTCTGATTCTAGTTCTTTGATGCCTCAACCATGACACACTCTTCTTTTTTGCAAGACGAACTTAAAATATCTGAACAAATTGATGGCGATCGAGTCATCTTAACGTTGTTTGGGGCTTTGAGTGTAACGACTGTGCCTTACTTTAGGCAGGCAGTGCAGCCATATTTAGAGCGAAATTTGGCGGTGATCGTGCTGGATTTTGAAGGTGTGACCAAGATTGTCAGCCGTGGCGTTGGTGCGGCGATCGATATGGCGGTACAGGCGAAAAAACAAGGTGGTAAACTACGGCTGGAAAATGTTGGTAAATATGGTCGCTCTCTTTATATTCAAGGCGTACATTTAGTTGCTGATGTGCCTGAACTTGAAGGATTTGAGCCTTAGTCTAGAATCCTAACTTAACGAGTCCTGATAATTCTGGAAGATGCGGATGCTAAGACTGTGGCTGGTAGCTTCGATCGAGTAGCCGCTCAACTGCGCCACAGAACTATCGAGATCGCTGCATAATTGCTCGCAACCATCTTTGGTGTTTTGCAACTCACCTCTGTTCATTGCTTCGAGGCTAAATAGAATCTCTAAACAAGACTCTTCGGGCAGAAACAGTAAGACTAGCTCTGGGTGAGTTACGGCATGGCGGCATAAAACTTTAAAGACTTCGGTTGTGGCTTGACTAAGTAGCGATCGTTTGGTGAGGTTGAGGTTGAGTTTATTCACTACGGCGATTGTGGCTGCCGTGATCACTTCAGTAATTTCTGTGACTTCACCTGTAAACAAATCAACATGAAGTGGCAGTTTGAGCCGCAGTAGGGCAGAAGATTTGGCATTAAACAACCAAGATTTATTCGTTGGTTCGGAGTAGGAGTAGTAACTGAGTTCATCTAAGCGGTAGGTCATCGTATTACCACTCGGATTAATGCCATTGAGTTTAAACTGCTCTGAAATCTCTGTTGTCGCGATCGCCCGATGGTACAAAACTTTGCTGAGCATCGCGTAAGTTTGTTGACATAAGCGAATTTCCCCAGGACTGGCAGCATGGCATAGTTGTGAACCTAACTTAACTACTGCTCCAACTGCGGTAAATCCTGTGCTAGCGAGATTCCCAATGTTGCCGATCACAGCATTACCTGTGGCGATCCCAATCTGGATCTGCTGAGGTGGGACGTGATGATGACTAGCCTCTTGATTAAAGGCTTGGAGGGCGACTAACATTTCTTGGGCAGCTAACGTGGCTCGAAGTGTCGGCTGAAGATCATTTTGTAACGTTGCAGACGCTGAATTGTATGCAGTACTTGCCCCAGATTCCGATCTTAGTGTCCTGAAAATTACGACTAAACCATCACCCGCAAAATGACTAATAATGCCGCGATATCTTTGCACGACCTCTGACATATAGCGTAGATATGTATTCAGCAACCGCATTGCAGCATCTGGCTCCAACAACATGAATGCGCCATAGTCACACAGATTGGTTGCCAGTAGGGTTACTTCTTCATATTTACCTGCAATCGCTCTAGTCTCGCCCAACTGTTTCAGCCCCCGTAGCCGACTGACCGCGCGTTCTAGCCACACAGTTTGATCGACCTGATGCAGCAGAACTTCAATTTGAAAGATCAGATTTGTGGCACCGTGACCTAGCCGCTCTAAGATGCTGAGCGCAATTTCCAATGCCCGCAAGGCCTTACCCTGATACTGATACTTGTGGGTAGAGTCAGAACAGATGCGATAGAGATATGCCATGTCATAGAGGGTGCGGGCATACTCTTGAGGCATACCATGCTGCTCGAATGTTAGAGATGCTTCGATCAAAAAGTCCTCGGCAGCTTCGATCGATTCTAGTTCCATTCGATCGATCCCATCTCTGAGTCTGTAAATCAGAATCCTGCCCCGTGTCCGATTAGCCGCCGCGATCCCGAGCCGATCGTCAAGAGACTGGAAGTATGTAAAGGCGTAGACTTCGATATATTGTTGAGCTTCGACATATCTTTTTTCGCCTAGCAGGGATTCGGCGAGATTGAGGTATAAGCCCGCAATATTTACCAGATCGGCGGGAAGGCGACTGAGTTGTAAAGCTCTGGATAACAAAGTCTTGGCAATAGACCACTGCTCTCGCCCTAGGGCAACCTGTCCCAGCCCTGTAAATATCACGATTTGGAGATATCGATCTTCACACTGGTTCGCAATCTCCAGACTTTGCTGAAAGTAATGTTCGGCTTGATCGTACTGCCCCATTTGCAGATGCAATTTAGCCAAATAGGCATAACTGATACTGATGTCTCGATTTGGATCGCTCTCTGTGGAAAGATCTGTGGCAATATCATCTGCATGAGCTTGTCGCCGTAGCCTCGATCGATCCAGATGAAACAAAGCCGCTTGAAAATCTCCTAACGCCGCATAATACTCACCCAAGGCATCATCAGTTTTACTCAACCCATCGAGATCGTTGGCATAGGCATGATAAGCAGAACTTAGATGTACCAATCCGTCTACAAAGTTACGTTGCTTTAGATACAGCACGCCCCGACAGTAGAGCAAATAGGCAATCGCCGTTGTGGGTTCTTGTTTCTTGGGTAGTAAAGCTTCAGCTCGAAGTAACAGGCTTTTAGCACGGTGAAGAGCAGGCTTCTGTTCGGTTTCGGTCAGAGCTAGTGCCAGCTCGGTCAAAACATCAACTAACAAGTGATTAGTTCCACTTGTCTCAATTACCTCAATGCATTGCTCTAACGACTCGATCGCTGCAACTCGATCTTGCTGGCGCAATAGCCGCCCTTGGGCAAAGAGTTTATGCAGTCGGTTGGATTGTCCCTGCTCAATTTCTTGCATCAGTTTTTTTAAACTAGTTACCGAATATCAACTACTAGCAGTCAAGAACCAAAAATCCTCATAGCCACTTGCTTAGTGGCTCAGACTGCCAATCGATTGATTTAATAATGCCTCGATTTGATTAGTTAACTTAGTTGTGCCTGACTCGGATTGCTCTAAAGCATTAAGTGCCATTTCTAAAGTCCGCACTGCTTTGCCTTGATACTGGTATTTGTGGTTAGAGTTGTCATAAATATTGTACAGGCAAGCTAAGTCATACAGAGTTCTGGCATATTCCTGCCGCCGACCAAATTGCTCGAATAACATTGAGGCATCGAGTAAATAATCCTCAGCTTTCTCCACTGCCTCCTCAGTCAGACTGTCTGTACCGTTTAATAGTCTACGGCTCAGAATGACACCTAGCAATCGTTTGGCAATCGCTAAACCGTATCGATCTTGGAGGTGCTGAAATCTTGGGATTGCTTCAGTTTCAATACATATTTGGGCGCGATCGATATCTGTACTACCTAAAAATGCCTCGGCAAGACTGGTGTAGAGATAAGCGGCTTTAGAGAGGTCAATGGGTTCCTGCAATAGTTGCAGGCATTCTTGCAACATAATGATGGCTGTTTCCCATTCTGCTTGGGCGATCGCCATTTGCCCCAGTCCTGTCATTGCCTGAAGTCGAGCATAGGTACTATCTAGTTGGAGAGCTAGATCTAAGCTTTGCTCAAAGAAATTTTCTGCTTGTTCGTAGTTTTCTAGTTGCAGATTGATTTTGCCTAACAGGGCATAGCTGAGAGCTTTACCTCGATCGAATTCGGGTGACTGGCGACGAGATAGAGATCGACGCAGATACATCGAAGCGGTGCGAGGTTCGCCCAATGTGGCATAGTATTGCCCCAAAGCATCATCCACTAGCGATAGTCCCACTGCGTCTTCACCATAGTTCTGAGCCGCAATTTGCAGGTACGATAGGGCATCGACATAATTACCTTGCTGTAAATTCAGCAATCCATAGCTATATTGGATATAGGCTGCCTCGATCTGGCATGTCACACAGTCTGTAAGCAAAGATTCAGCTTTTAGTAAGAGACTCTGAGCCTGTTGTAAAGCTGGCTCGTGAGCCGTATCGATTAGTTCTAGGGCTAGCTCCGTCGCCGCGATCACCGCGATAATTTGCTGACTTTCTGCCTCCGCCTGTTGCAAACACGTCTCAAACTAGACTGCGCCTTCACTTTATTTTTGTGCCGCAGTAGTCGTCCTTGTTCCAAGATCTGATTCAATTCCATAACATTCCCCCATAGCCTTGTCTGTAACTATTGTAACGTGAGTCAATACATACTTCTGCCTAAATGCCAATCTAAAGCTGCTTTTAATCGCTTGATCACTTCTTGATATTTTTCGGTACGGGCGAAATCTTTGGCGGTAGGTTTGGCGATCCGAGTAAGATCGAGGTTATGAGTCATATCAGCAACTTTGACCTGCAATGCTAATGGATCGCTCATAACTCTTTCCAAATATTCTTCGTAGCTCTCACCCTCAATCTTGGTAATTGCCGCGATCGAATCGGTTACTGTGGCGGGAAACCCTTGTGAAACGAGCTGTTCGATTGTCAGATCGGAGTCCTCAACAGCATCATGCAGCACCGCGACAATTTTAGCTGCAAGGGTATCTACCTGTGCCATCACAGCGAGAGGATGATCGATATAAGGATGCCCAGCCTTGTCTAACTGTCCTGCATGGGCTTGATGCGCGATCGAGATCGCGAGGTCAAGGAGTTGATCGTAATCGACAGTTTCCATAGTTACCTCATCTCAGCCACCCTGATTCGATCTAATAATTAATCTAACGATCGATCGATCGATTGATTGTAACGAATACAAATCAGAGTGCTTGACACTTGATCGACACATTGCTGGACTAAACCGATCTCGTCGGATGTCAGTACTTTGACCTGATGCCATTGCAGCGAAATTATCGCCAGAACTTCGCCACGATAAACTATTGGCGCAACTAGATGGGTGCGAATATCGGCTGAACTGGTCTGTCCATCTGATTGCAAATCTGGTTGAATTTGGATCTGTTTGGTGTCGATCGACTGCTGCGTGAGTGGATCTTGCTCCAACCAATTTTCTCGATCGCTAGCTGTGCCGTATATGCCCAACTGAGTTGTTAATACGCCATGTTTGACTACCTGAAATACAGATCGATCGGTGTCAAAATTCTCACCAAAAGCTGTAGCAATCGGTTTAAGACAAGCATCGATCGCATCTGATGTCTGAGCCAGATCTAAAACGGTGGAGAGCAGGGTATTTTGAGCTTGAGATCGACGCAGTTCCTCTGATCTTTGTTTGAGTAGATCGTATGTCTGGGTTGCCTTGAGGACTACACCTTTTAGTTCATCTGGGTCCCAAGGTTTGGTGATGTACTTGTAAACCTGACCAGAGTTGATTGCCTCAACCAAATCCTCAACATCGGTAAACCCAGTCAGCACAATTCTGATCGTGTCGGGAAACTCTGGTACTGTCTTACTCAAAAATTCTGTGCCTTTCATCTCAGGCATTCTTTGATCGGAGATAATTACGGCAACTTCCCCCTCTTGTTTCAGCACTTCTAGCGCATAGACCCCACTTTCAGCCTTGAATACTTGAAAGTCACGCCGAAAAGTGCGATAGAGCAAATCGAGATTATCTTGCTCATCATCAACCACCAAAAGCTTTGGCTTCCTGCCAGAATTTTGCCCAGAATTTTGCAGGGAAATATTCATAATAGTTAACGAGTAAATATGCTCACGCCATTTCTAAAAGAGTACATCAATCTCGATATTGTGCCAATAGAGCAATCTGCACTCGAACCCCAAAGTAGGTAACTCGCAAAAATATCAATTGCGATCGAGATCACAGAAGCGTGTAATTAATATCACAACTTACCTATGCGATCGCTCACACCCGATTCACCAGAATTAGACGATACTTTGTTCATTGAGCACATTCTACAAGAAACCCTATAGCCCGCAAGATTAGCCTCCTGCGGGTTTTTGCTGTAATTTTTATGGTGAAAACATTGCTGCTAGGTATGCCACAATCAACTAGTAGCACTAGGACAGAGACATGCAGCCAGCTATACATGTAAAAAACCTCACCAAGAAGTATGGCGAAACTCTTGCGGTTGACGGTATCGATCTGACGATTGCGCCAGGTCAGATCTATGGGTTATTGGGCCCAAATGGTGCAGGGAAGACGACGACGTTGCGCTGTATCTGTACACTGACTCAGCCAGATGGTGGCTCAATTCAAGTGAGTGGAGAAACCGAGGCACGGGCAATTCGTCAATGCTTGGGATACGTTGCTCAAGAGGTGGCGTTAGACAAAGTGTTAACAGGCAGGGAATTGTTACAGCTTCAAGCGGCTTTGTATCATCTTCCCCGTCAGTCGATCGTCGATCGAATCGCTGCGGTTTTAGAACTGCTCCAGCTAAATGAATACGCCGACAAACTTACAGGCACATACTCAGGTGGGCTAAAAAAACGACTGGACTTAGCCGCAGGATTGCTCCACCAACCAGAAGTATTAGTGCTAGATGAGCCAACTGTGGGATTGGATATTCAGACTCGGCTGGCGATCTGGGAATTTTTACGGAAATTGCGGGCTTCAGGTGTGACGATCTTGCTCACTAGTCATTACCTCGAAGAAATCGACGCGCTTGCCGATCGAGTTGCAATTATCGACAAAGGCAAAGTGATTGCCGAAGGTACACCCAGCGAACTTAAATCTAAAGTCGGTGGCGATCGGATCACAATTCGGATTGCCGAGTTTGCCGAACGTCAGTCCGCCGAACAAGCATTAAATCTGCTTACAGGCTTACCTTTTGTGCGGAGTGGGTTGATCAATGCGGCGCAAGGAAACGCGATCAACCTCACAATTTCACCCGATCCAGATGCCTCAAGTGCGATCCAATCAAAACTTAGCGAGTCAGATGTCAGTATCTTCAGCCTGTCTCAGTCTCGACCTAGCCTTGATGATGTGTTTCTCTCGGCAACAGGACAAACCATTCAGGACGTAGAAATTGCTCAAGCTGAGGTGATGCCGACAAAAAAACGTCGTTGATCGATTATCGATAGCCCCTAAATCCCCAATTCTGGGGACTTTGATTTTCAGAACCCCCAGAATTGGGGGCAGGGGGCTGGGTAGATTCTTTAAGGGAAATCTCCTTAGCTCATCCGATTTGAGTTGAGTAACGTAAATTTAAATATTTTGCGTAATTTTGCGTAATTATTGATGTCGCGCTAGTAGGATAGTTGGACAAAAGGTAAATCTAAGTAAAAATGAGACATTGGCATGAAACCATCGCGATCGCCAGACGCATCTTGGTCGAGTTGGTACGACACCGACAGAGTTTGATCCTGTGGTCGATTTTCCCTATTTCGATCTTGATCTTAATTGGTCTGATTTTGGCTGAAGGCACAAAGATCTCCACAACTGAAGCATTTAGAGTCTCAGCCCCCGCAAGTCTGGTGGGAGCCGCACTTTTCTTTAGCTGTTTGGGTGGCACGATCTCGACGATTGTGGCAGAACGTGAGAGTTCCACGCTCAAACGTCTATTTATTTCACCACTTAGCGGCATCTCATATTTTTTAGGGATTTTTATCGCATACGGCTGTATTGGATTAGGACAAACTCTACTGGTCTATACCGTGGCGGCTTTTTTTGATGTCCAGTTTAGTGGCTCGCTAATTTTAGGTGCTGGCATCATTCTGTTGAGTATTGGTTCGTATGTGGGAATGGGATTTTTGTTAGGTACTCAAGTCGCTAGACAGATTGAAGATGTGAATGGATTGGTGGCTGGATTTGGCGTGCCGTTGCTAATTTTGGGTGGTGCTTTCTTCCCGATCGCATTTCTGCCACCGCCTTTATTGCTAATCACACAGTTCAATCCGATTTATCACATGAATCAGGCCCTATTAGATGTTTCGGCAAATAGTAAAGATTTATCCGATCCCGATCTGATTTTGCACTTTCGATTTCTGGTTGGCTTTTTTGTTGCCTCGATCGCCTCAGGCTGGCTGGCTTATCGACGGATGCTTGGGCAAGAGAGGAGATTGTAGTGCTGACAGTCCAAAATCTATCTAAATATTACGGCGATCGATCGATTTTGCAAGATGTCTCACTGCATATTCCTCAAGGTGAAATCTACGGCTTACTTGGCCCCAATGGCGCGGGTAAAACCACAATCATCAACATCATTTGTAATCTGATCCAACCAGATCGCGGTACGGTCAAGATCGATGGTGAATTAATTGGCGATGCCACGAAATCTCTAATTGGGATTGCCCCTCAGGATAATCTGCTCTACAAAGGTCTGACTTGCTGGGAAAATTTAGAGTTTTTTGCCACCCTGTATGGCTTGCGCGGTGAAGCTAGAACCAAACAAGTTCGATCGTGTTTAGAAGCGGTGAATTTAGTCGATCGATCTCACAGTCTGGTCGGGGTGCTGAGTGGGGGCATGGTACGTCGGATGAATATGGCGATCGCGCTGGTGCATCATCCCAAGTTGGTGATTTTAGATGAGCCGACCACTGGTTTGGATATCGAAGCCCGCTATGAGATATGGGAACTAATCGGACAACTTCGCGCTCAGGGCACTACTTTACTCCTGACAACTCACATGCTCGAAGAAGCTGAGCGACTCTGCCAAACGATCGGAATCCTCAAAAATGGACATCTCTTAGTCGAAGGTGATTTAGCAAAACTCAGGCAAGTGATTCCTGCTGAGGAGATTGTATTTATGCGAACGACAGCAGAAAAAAACGCGATCGAAAGAGCGAGGGAACTCGGCTTCACCGAGCGTCATTACGGCAACGATCTGGCTTTTTGGTTACCAGAACATAAGACCCTAGTAGAGCTTGTGAATCTATTTGATGGCATTTCGATCGACTCAATTTCGATCCAACCCATTCGCTTAGAGCATATCTATATCGAAATCACCCAAGCAGCGCAACCAGTTTGATCCCAGATGCTATCACCCATATTGTTTTAAGGTGAATTTTCTGATGGTTGCTACAATTGACACAGATTCACGCATCACATTAAGGAGAATCTTATGCCTACTTCGATCGAACTATCTCCAGAAAATCTAGTAGTCGAACCGATCTCAAAAAAAGTCTGGACGGATCGAGCCTTTATGGCACTCCCAGATGACGGACACCATTATGAGGTTGTACAAGGAGAATTAATTGATATGGGAAATTCGGGGGCATTACACGGTTATATTTGCAGCTCGTTGATGATTTTGTTAGGTGGACATGTTCGCCTGCAAAATCTTGGAGCGATGTTTGACTCTAGTACTGCTTTCAAGATGAAGAACGGTAACAAACGTTCTCCCGATATTTCTTTCTTTGCCAAAGAACGATTACAAGGCATGACAGAACTACCGACTGGATTTTTAGAAGGTGCGCCCGATCTAGCGGTTGAAGTCTTATCCCCTAGCAACACGGTTGAAGAAATCGATGACAAGATCGTGGAATATTTTGAGAATGGAGCGCGGTTGATTTGGGTGATTAATCCCAGACAGCAGTATATTCTGGTCTATCGATCGGCTCAAGCACCCGATCGTTTACTCAAATCGGCAGATACCTTGAGTGGTGAAGATGTAATTCCTGAATTTTCCCTCCCTGTTGCCGACCTATTCCAAAAACTCTCATTTTAAATGATATCTCTTAGCGTTTAACGTTGCACGTTATATACTTAAGATATGATGCGACATAAGTAGAATGTGATACGAAATTTTAAAGATAAGGAAACTCAAAAAGTCTTTGAACGCCAACGTTCGCCAAAGTTGCCATCAGATATTCAGCAAGTGGCATTACGAAAATTGCGGATGCTTCATCGGGCAGAAACCCTTCAAGACCTTCGTATTCCGCCAGCTAATCGTTTGGAACGTTTGGTTGGTGATCGGGAAGGTCAATATAGCATTCGGGTTAACGATCGATGGCGAATTTGTTTTGCATGGCAAGACGGTGAAGCGTCAGATGTAGAGATAGTTGATTATCATTGAGGTGGAAAAATGAATGCAGACAAACTGATGCCAGTTCATCCTGGTGAAGTTCTCTTAGAAGAATTTCTCAAGCCAATGAATCTAAGTCAAAATCAAGTGGCTCTGGCTCTACGAGTTCCAGCACGACGTATTAACGAAATTATTCACGGCAAGCGACGAATTACGGCAGATACAGCCCTTCGCTTAGCCATTTACTTTAATATGTCTCCACAATTCTGGCTAGGATTGCAGATGGATTACGACTTAGATTTAGCTGAGGATGAAGTGGGGAATCGATTAAAAAAGGAAGTAGCTGTTTTGATAAGTACATGAGCAGAGATTTATGCTCATACAATATTTAATTTAAAATACGGAAACGTGGGTTTTGATTTAAGTCGCTGACTTTTAACGATCTAGCCCAGTTAATTAGATCGGTTTTGACGAACTCCCCCTCAGATGAAATTAGAAGTGCTAGATAGCTATGTGGCTGCTTGACAATAATCGCGGTGAAAGATCGATCTCGCACAATTGCATGTTGAAAATTATCTAGCTTTAAAGAAGAAGTCAGGAGCGATCTCAACCCCAAGGCTTGAAAAATTGTTTGCACCCAACTAATATTCTTATCCCCATCAGCAAGAGTGAAGTACTCCTTTGGCAGACCACTCGGATCGAAGGTCGCGGCCCCTAACATATAGGCTTCATATGATTTTTCGGTCATTTTGTACTGCTAAAAATAGCAAGAGGCTAGAGATATATTTCTAATATACTTCTAGCCTCTATCTCAGACTATTCCCTAACTATTCTCTAACTATGCCCAGTATATCAACCGAGGTTCGTAAGAGTTACTCAGAGTTGGATGTTTGGGCAAAATGCGGAGAGCCATACCGTGCAGACCACTATTGGCATAGCTGGTTTCGATCGTATAGACCGCATTACCATTAGTCGCAGTGCTGTGAAGTTGCATCAGAACTGGCGTACCGTTTACAACATGACCATTTTCCGCAACATTACCCTGATAAAGCTCGACCTGAACATCATCAGGAGTCAAACCTGCGAGATAGACTTCAGCTTTCACCGTGATTGGCTGGCTAACTTTAACATCAACATCCTCTGAAAAGTCTACCGATTTCACCTGAATCTTCTGCCATTCCTGGGAGAGATGAGATTTCCATTGCGATAGCTCTTTAGCTTTGTCGTAATTGCCAACATTCAGCGTGTAGTTTCGATCGCTGGCGGGGATATATGCCTCAGTCGCATAATCACGCACCATCCGAGCCGTGTTGAATAATGGAGTATTCAGGGTGATGGCATCTTTCATCTTGGCGACCCAGCCGCGTGGCACACCATCTTCGTTACGCTGGTAGAAAAGTGGCAATGCATCTTTTTCTAACAGTTCGTAGATCGCATTCGACTCAACCCGATTTTGATACTCTAACTCATCGTATTCCTCTCTCATCCCAATCGGCCAGCCAGTGCGGATGTAGTCGGCTTCGTCCCACCAACCATCGAGCACGCTGAGGTTGAGGCAACCATTCATGGCAGCTTTCATGCCACTGGTGCCAGAGGCTTCACGCGGACGCAGAGGCGTATTCAGCCAGATATCACAGCCAGCCAGCATCAAACCCGAAACATAGGTGTCGTAGTCTTCGATAAACACAACCCTGTGGCGGACATCTTCTTCACGGCTAAACCGCACGATATCGCGGATCAACTCTTTACCTGGGATATCTTTGGGGTGAGCTTTCCCAGCGATGATAAATTGCAGCTTTCGATCGCGGTCTTGTAACAGGTTTTTGATCCGTTTTAGATCGTACATGAACAGAGTGCCACGCTTATAGGTAGCAAAGCGTCGGGCAAACCCAACTGTGAGTGCGGTCGGATCTAATGCTTCGCCTGCTTCTTGGATCTCGGATGGCGAACTGCCCCATTGATTGAGTTGATGTTTCAAACGTTCGCGGGCAAACACTACGAGGCGAGCGCGGCAACGTTCGTGATTGCGCCATAGTTCTTCGTCGGGAATGGTCGAAACGCGATCCCATACTTTTCGATCGTCGGGTGCTGCCGATGACCAACTAGGCCCAAAGTATCGATCGTATAGGTCTTGGGTATCTTCATACACCCAAGTACGAGCATGAACGCCATTAGTGACGGCGGTAATCGGCACTTCATCTTCGGGGAGTTTGTGCCACAGGGAGTTAAACATTTCACGCGATACTGCACCGTGTAATTTGCTCACACCGTTGATAAATGTCGCCATCTTGATCGCAAATACTGCCATGCTAAAAGCATCTGCGGATTGTTCTCGTCCCAATGATAGGAAGGCCTCTTTAGAAATACCCAGTCGATCGCAATAGCTGCCGAGGTAGTACCAAACTTTTTCGGGGGGGAATAGATCGATCCCAGCAGGAACGGGGGTGTGCGTGGTGAAAATCTGGGTTGATTGTGCCATCTGCACGGCTTCAGTAAAACTAAGCTTTTGATCCAAGATCAAATGGCGGAGTCGCTCTAAGGACAGGAATCCAGCGTGACCTTCGTTCATGTGATAGGCAGTAGGTTGAATGCCTAGAGCCTGCAATGCTTTTGTGCCGCCGATGCCCAGCATCATTTCTTGGCGAATCCGCACGTCGATATCGCCACCGTACAGGTAATCGGTAATGTCTTGATCGGCTTCTCCATTTGGTTCGATATTGGTGTCGAGCAGGTATAAGGGCACAGAGCCAACTTGAATCCGCCAGATCCTTGCATAAACTGTTTTGGTTGCGCCAAATTCAGTTGGGTATTCTACGCCGATTTTCAACTCTGAGCCATCGGGATTACGCTCTAGATGCAGAGGCATGTTGTAGAAATCATTGATCGGGTAGCGTTCTTGTTGCCAACCATCGGGATTGAGGTATTGGGCGAAGTAGCCTTTTTGGTATAGCAGTCCAACCCCAACGAGTGGTAGTCCCAGATCGCTAGCAGATTTGAGGTGATCGCCTGCGAGGATGCCCAGACCGCCAGAATAAATCGGTAAGCAGTCGGTCAAGCCAAATTCAGCCGAATAGTAGGCGTAGCAATCAGTAGTTGCTGTAGTCCCAGTCCGATGTCGATCGAACCAAGTGCGTCTTGCTAAATAATCATCCAGTTGCTGCACGGAACGGTGCATTTGTGCCACTAAGCCATCATCTTCTACGGCTTCCAACAAGCGTTCTTGGCTGATTTTGCCCAACATCAAGACAGGGTTGTGGCGGGTTGAATTCCATAGATCGGGGTCAAGGCGGCGAAATAAATCTTTGATCTCAACACTCCAACTCCAGTAGAGGTTATACGCCAGTTTTCGCAGGGGTTCTAGCCGCTCTGGAATCGATGGCATTACGTTAAAAGTACGAATTGGCTGCATAACAGGGGAGTTCCTACCTAGTTTTGACTATCAGTACTAAAATTCAACCACGATCCCGATCGTGACTAGGTATTCTTTTGTTACGCTTAACAATCCTTAGAAAAATAATCAGTGAGCAAAATTGGTAAACGCCCAAATGGGCTGATTGCAATCGTTGTCTATAAAGCTTTTACTGGCATACTGCTTGCCGTTACTTCGATCTCCATATTTCTGGCGATCGAAAATTTTGACCAACTACAAGAAGTTGCGAAATCGGTCACACTGGTTGGCAAGCGCGGCATGATCGCTTGGGTCTTAGAGAAGGTGGTGAATTTAAGCCCTAGAACTTTGCTGTTTAGTGGTTTAGCGACTGGGGCTTATGCAGTTGTGACATCGATCGAAGCGGTGGGGTTATGGTACGAACAATCTTGGGCGAGATGGTTAGTGATCTTTGTCGTTGGTATCAGTATTCCCGCCGAGATCTACGAGCTAACTAAGGGGATTTCACCTGTAAAGTTAGTCGTGTTTTTACTGAATCTTGCGATCTTTTGGTATTTGATCCGAGAATTTCCCAAGCTTAAATCTGAGCATGAATCTAAGCTCGATCCTGAGATCGATTCTGAAATCCCAGAATCTTAGGGATCGAACCAGCGATCGTCGGATTTAATCAGGGCAATTAATTCTTCTACACCCTTGTCTTCAGAAACGCGCTTGATTTCTTCTCGGCCGCGATAGAGCGAAATTGTGCCAGGGATTTTGCCAACATAGCCGTAGTCTGCATCTGCCATTTCGCCTGGGCCGTTAACGATACAACCCATCACGGCAATATCCAACCCAGTTAAGTGTTTCGTAGCTTCACGCACCTTGTGCAGGACATCTTCGAGGTTAAATAAGGTTCTGCCACAAGAAGGACAGGCAACGTATTCCACCATGGTTTTGCGTAAACCCAGAGCTTGCAAAATGCTGTAGCAGACGGGAATTTCTTTTTCGGGAGCTTCGGTTAGCGAGACCCGAATCGTATCGCCAATCCCTTGAGACAGCAGCGTGGCAATTCCAGCCGTAGACTTGATCCGACCGTATTCACCATCACCAGCTTCGGTCACACCCAAATGGAGGGGATAATCCATGCCCAATTCGTCTAACCGCTTCACCATCAGCTTATAGGCGGCGATCATTACAGGCACACGCGAGGCTTTGAGCGAAATTACGAGATTGCGGAAGTCTAGGTCTTCACAGATCCGAATAAATTCGATCGCCGATTCCACCATGCCTTGAGGCGTGTCGCCATAGGTAAACAGCATTCGTTCGGCAAGTGAACCGTGATTTACGCCAATCCGCATGGCTTTGCCCTGATCGCGTAAAGAAATTACCAGAGGCTTGAGTGTATCTTTGATCTTTTCCCCGATTTCATCAAATTCGGCTGGCGTGTATTCAGTCCGTCCTACTTTAGGCTTCTCAAACACATACAGTCCTGGGTTGATCCGTACCTTGTCAACATGCTTGGCGACTTCGAGCGCGATCTTCATGCCATTGTGGTGCACGTCAGCCACAATTGGGACATTTTGGTAGGTTTGGATCAACTTAGTACGAATTTCAGCTAAAGCATAGGCATGAGCCAGACTGGGTACGGTGACGCGCATGATTTCGCAGCCAATTTCGTGTAGTCTCCTGATCCCTGCGACTGAACCATCGATATCCAGAGTGTCTTCGTTGATCATTGACTGCACGACGACTGGATTATTCCCACCAACTGTGATGCTGCCAACTTGCACAGGTCGAGTCTTGCGGCGGATAATTTGCCCAGAATAGTCGTTATCTGAGGTGTTTAGAATGGTTTCCAGATTTGCCGTATCCACAGACAAAGTTTGCATAAATTTTCTTAGGTACTCCTTGTTACAGTCTAGCGAAAATTGGCATCTAAAGCTTCAAATATCTCTATTTATCTAGATCCAAAGATTTTTCAATGCGACGACTAATCAGAGACATGGAGTAGCTACATACCCAATAGATTGCTCCGACAAAACAATAGACTTCGGCATAGCGACCGATAAAATCTGGTTGTGCTAATACCGATCGAGCCACTCCCATAATTTCTACTAATCCCACCACCGACACCAGCGCTGTGTCTTTAAACAGGCTGATAAACTGACCCGCGATCGATGGGATGACGGCACGCAAGGCTTGAGGCAAAATAATCAATCCTAAAGTTAGAGGGGTATTCAAGCCTAGGGCTTTGGCGGCTTCGGTCTGTCCGACTGGGATTGCTTGTAACCCACCGCGCACATTTTCAGCGAGGTAGGCCGAGGCAAATAAGACAAACCCCGCAATCGCTCTGATCAAGCGTTCGATCCGCACATTTGTCGGCAACATCAAAGGAAGCATCACCTGAGCGATAAACAGAATACCGATCAGAGGCAGTCCTCTCACAACTTCGATATAGATCGTGCTGAACCATTTAATTACTGGCATCTTGCTCTGTCGCCCCAGTGCCAACAAAACGCCGAGCGGAAATGAGAGGAAAATACTAGACACTGCCAGCAAAGTTGTGAGCAGTAATCCATTCCACAGGTTAATCTCTACGCTCGGCAAACCCAAACCGCCGCCAATCAGCCACAATCCCACAGGGAAAGCTAACAACCAAGCCAGCACCAGCCAACTACCTAGTGATTTAGATCTGCTTCCCAACCAAAACCCGATAAATATCGCCGCCCCACTTGCGACGATCGAGAGTCGCGATCCGATATCCACTGGTAATAGGATCGAGAGAGAAATGGATATAGCAGAGAGTCCGATCGACACGCTTCGATCGAA
>JARCMB010000401.1 GCA_030248825.1 Pseudanabaenaceae cyanobacterium MP8IB2.15
AGACTAAGTATTTTGCTTGACTTATTCCTAAGTCAGAATTATTCTGATTTATACAGATAAAAATCTTGGAGAAAAAATATGCTAGAAAGAGTACCAGACGTAGTTTTTAAGACCCGTGTTCGTGACGAGTCAGTTGAAGGCTCAAACCCTTTCCGTTGGCAAGATCGCACCACCAAGGAAATCTTTGGCGGTAAGAGAGTTGTTCTATTCGCTCTGCCTGGAGCCTTTACCCCAACCTGCTCATCCACCCACTTGCCAGGTTACGAAAAACACTACGACGAAATGCAGGCTCTCGGTGTTAATGATGTGGTATGTCTGTCTGTAAATGATGCATTTGTGATGTTCCAATGGGGCAAACATCAGGGCGTTGATAAGATCTCCCTGCTTCCCGACGGCAATGGCGAATTTAGCCGTAAAATGGGCATGTTGGTCGGAAAAGATAACCTCGGCTTTGGGATGCGTTCTTGGCGTTACTCGATGGTTGTCGATGACGGCAAAATCGAGAAAATGTTTGTCGAGTCAGATTACGGCGACAACTGCCCCACTGACCCATTCGAGGTCTCTGATGCCGATACGATGCTGAACTATCTCAAATCAGTCAAATAATCAATCACGATCTATCTGGCATTCGATCGAAATAATTGAAATATTCGATCGAATGCCAAGCTCAAAGGAGCCAAATATATGAAATTATCAAGCAAAAATTACGGCGATCGAACTGACTATCTCTACGATGTGATTATTGCGGGTGGAGGTGCAGGTGGATTATCTGCCGCGATCTATCTGGCTCGCTATGGACTCAAATGCCTCGTGATCGAAAAAGGCAAGGGTCGATCCTTCTGGATGCAAGAATTACGGAATTATGTCGGACTCGAACCAGATACGCCTGGGCGCAAAATCCAAAAAGACGCAACCGCACAGGCCCTGCAATGGGGTGCTGACTACTTAGCTGGATTTGTCGAAGATGTTTCAGATTTAGGCGATCGATTCGCGGTCAAAGTTAAACTTGGCAAAAAAGAGAGCATTTACCCAGTATTTCATAGTAAATATTTCATTGCTGCTACAGGCATTATCGATTTTCTACCAGAAATCGACGATATGCAAAATGTCTATGACTATGCTGGCTATACCCTCCATGTCTGCTTGATTTGCGATGGCTTTGATATGTGGGATCGCAAGGCTGTATTAATTGCCGCGAGGGAAAGCCAAATTGAAGCAGCATTCGTGATGAATTGGTTTACACCCTACATCACGGTCTTGACCAATGGCAAATTTGAAGTTGGCGATGCCATGCGTCAGAAGCTTGCCGAACATGGATATCCGCTCCAAGAAGCTCCAATCAAACGCTTTTTGGGAGAAGATCATCACCTCTCTGGTGTGGAGTTAGCCGATGGTACGATCATCGAAGCGACCACAGGACTGATTAACATGGGTTCTAAATACTACAATCAATATCTCAAAGGTATCCCCGAACTAACTTGGGATGGTGAGAATTTGGTCACAGATGAGTTCTGCCAAACCAGTCATCCGCGCATTTTTGCCCTAGGTGATTTAAAGAAGGGCATAAATCAGGTGTCGATCGCAGTTGCCGATGGTACACTCGCTGGTACTAAAATTTGGCGTAATATTCGACGTGCTGCCCCACCTCGCAAATGGGAAGAGAATATCGTTAAAACCTAAGCTTGACACAGCCCTGAAGGAGACTCACTAACACCGCTTTACTAGGAAATCTAGAGTGCTACATTAAGTTTCGACATTGCACTATTTCTGCAAAGATGATGTATTGTTCTATATCGCTTCTTAGATTCACTTCTTAGATGAATTTCAAAGTCATGCAAAAAATCCTCCTGTTCTTAGCCGAGCTAAATAACGACGATCTGAATTGGATTATCCAAAAAGGTAGAAAGGAAACTCTTGATCCCGGCAAAGTCTTGATCCAAGAAGGGATCAGCATTGATGCGCTGTATATTGTTCTGAGTGGTAGCTTAAGAGTTGGGCTTGAGTCTTTAGGCGATCAAGAATTAGCGATAATTTCGAGCGGTGAGATTGTCGGTGAGATCTCATTTCTTGATGCCTGCCCTACTCTAGCTACAGTCAAAGCTCTAGAGTCCTCGACAATCTTGTCAGTATCGCGTTTACACTTAAACTCTAAACTGCAACAAGACACAGAATTTGCTTCCCGTTTTTATCACGCCCTTTCCAAATCCTTAGCGGCGAGATTGCGTGGTACGGTGAGACGTTTGAGTTCTGGAAAGAACTTAGAAGATCCAGCCTTAGAGCAAAATCGAGAAGATCTATCTCCATCCGAGCAAGATCGTTTACAGTTATCAGAGATTAAGTTTAACTGGCTGAAAGAAAGTGCAAAACTAGGATGAAATTTAGCTTAAATATGGCAAAGCCCTCACCCCAAACTAGCCAAATTAGTCAACTTGGCGATCCTGTTCTGCGTCAAATCGCTCAGCCTGTCGTGGATGTACGAGATCGACAGATTCAATCTTTGATCGACGATCTACTCAAAAAGCTGAAAGCCTCTAAAGGTGTAGGGATTGCGGCTCCACAAGTGGGTCGATCGATCCGCTTATTAATTGTGGCTTCTCATCCCAATGACAGGTATCCCAATGCGCCCAAAATGGAGCCGACTGCGATGATCGATCCTCGGATCTTGTCGCAGTCTGAAGCGATCGCTAAAGATTGGGAAGGATGTCTCTCGGTTCCAGGGATTAGAGGTTTAGTGCCTAGATCTCAATCGATCGAGATTGAATATATCGATCGACACGCTAACTTACAGCACACCACGCTCTCAGATTTTGTGGCAAGAATCTTTTTGCACGAATACGATCACCTCGAAGGTAAGGTATTTTTAGACAGAGTTGAGAGTTCTTTGGAACTAATCACCGACAGTGAATATCTCAAACTGATCCAGCAAGATCGAGATCGAGCGACATGATCCATAGTTTTATTCCCCCACATCGGTTTTTTGCTTATCTCACTTGGACAGAGATCGAGGCAATGACGGATAAGCAGAATGTCGTGATCATCCAGCCAATGGGAGCGATCGAACAGCATGGCGCACATTTACCCTTAGTCGTGGATGCGGCAATTAGTCTGGGCGTATTGGGCAAAGCTTTGGAACAGCTCGATCGCAGCATTCCTGCCTATAGCCTACCTGCTTTGTATTACGGCAAATCGACGGAGCACGATCA
Source organism: Pseudanabaenaceae cyanobacterium MP8IB2.15 (assembly GCA_030248825.1). Classification (GTDB taxonomy): domain Bacteria; phylum Cyanobacteriota; class Cyanobacteriia; order Pseudanabaenales; family Pseudanabaenaceae; genus JARCMB01. The sequence goes on from JARCMB010000401.1 coordinate 3,204, forward strand.
TTTTCCTGGCACAATCTCACTCAGTGCTAGTACTTTAACGGCAATTTTGACCGAACTCGCTGATAGTCTCTACCGTGCAGGTTTTCGGAAGTTGGTATTGATGAACTCTCACGGTGGACAACCGCAAGTATTGGAAATTGCCGCCAGAGATATCCATCGAAAATATGATGATTTTTGCGTATTCCCTCTGTTTACATGGCGCGTTCCTCATATTGCCAAGGAATTACTCACCGCCAAAGAATGGGAATTTGGGATTCATGCGGGGGATGCTGAGACAAGTTTGATGTTGGCATTAATGATCGATCGAGTCCAAATGGATCGGGCTGTCACCGAATATCCGCATGGCTTACCGCAAGATAGTCTGCTCAGCATGGAAGGAGCCTTGCCATTTGCTTGGGTGATGCGAGATCTGACGCGGAGCGGCGTGCTGGGCGATCCGACTGTAGCGACCAAAGAGAAAGGCGAGCGTATTCTGGCATCCCTTGCTGATGGCTGGGTACAGGTAATTAAAGATATCCATACTTTTCAACAACCCCAAGCTTGGATCGATCGATCTTAATCTTCAAATCCACATTCCTCGATC
>JARCMB010000402.1 GCA_030248825.1 Pseudanabaenaceae cyanobacterium MP8IB2.15
ATCGAACTACTCCCCTGAGCTAGTCGCCAATCTGCTAGCTTTGATTTTAGTTCTAGGGCCAGTCGCTCTGCGGTTTTTTGCCCCACCCCTGGCGTTAGACTGAGTAGCCGAATATTGCCTGTGACGATCGCTTTGACTAAATCTTGTAACCCTAGGGTATTGAGCAAAGCCATTGCGACTTGGGAGCCGATACCCGAAACGCTGGTAAGTTGACGAAATAGGTCACGTTCAGCCGCACTGGCAAAACCAAACAATACCATCTGATCTTCACGCACTTGGAGATGAGTGAAAAGTTGGACTAAAGATTCGGCATGAGATTCAGCGATGCTAGAAAGCTGGCTGAGCGTGTTCGGTGTAATCTGAGCATCGTAGCCGACACCATGAACATCGATCGTGATTGTAGCAAGGGTGGGCTTACGAGATACCTCACTTTTAACATTGGCGATCGAACCACGCAGGTATCCAATCATGTTTTAACTCATAGTTTAGCGACGCAGGGGAGGGAATTGGGGCAATTTCACCGCCGCTAACGAAGTAACTTTTGGCTTACCTGACTGGCTACTAACTAGAGGGGCTGGCTCAATTTTAGTTATAGTTTTTTGTAAAGCTTGGATAAATTGTGGTGGAACAACCTGAGAAAGGAGGAAGTTCGGCTGATAGCCATCCTGCATGAAGTTATCTTCGTCTTGACCATCTTGGGTAAGAGCCACAGAGTCCAGAGCTTTTTCTGCCTCTAGGTTTTGCTCTGAATCCGAACTTAGATCGGTGACATCGGTAACACTGGCAACAGTAGCGGATGCAAGCGGAATCTTAAATCCAAGCTCAGGGACGATTTTACGCTCTGGTAATTCAGGGCTAGTTGGCTCGAATGCCAGATCTAACTCATCTGACTCATCTGGTCGATCGGGTGCTTGAACCTCAGACTTAACTTGGACGATATTTTGTAAAACATCAGGCATGAGTGGTCTGACCACTTCTTTGGCAACTTCTTTGACAGCTTCGTAGTCGATCGATGGCTCCATAACACCTTCGAGTTTAGAGACAGACCAAGATTCTAGAGCTGTAACTTCGACTCTAGCAGAAATATTGGTTGGAGATTCTAGACAACGCTCTAGAGCGGCTTTGAGCTGCGATGTATGATGTTGCTGACGTTTGAGACGACTACGTAAATCTTCACCATTAGTAAGGCTTTGAGTTAGCAATTCCAACTTGAGTTTGAGTTCCCGATCTAGCTGATCGACTCGATTTTGGAGTGACTGGACTAAAGCTTCTTGTCGCTCAATTACTTGCTGGGCGAGATTAAGTTGCTCACTTTGCTGTAGCAAGAGGAGGTGAGCTTGTTCGCATTTTGCTGTGCAATCAAGCAGATTAGATTGCAATGAGTCTGTATCTGGGGGAGTTCCGAAATCAGCTTGGCTCATATTCGCGCTTGTACCGAAACAACATTGGTATATGAAAATCGTAGCTTAGAATTTAGTTTTTTTGTTAGTAATCTGCCCAAAATACAAAAATAATTACATTATTCGATCTAAATGTATTGTTTTAGAGACCTATCTACGATGAATGCGAAATTGTGAAACTTAATCAGGTGGTAATTGCTTATAAATCGGGAAGTACCGCCAGTCTAGTTTGGGCAGAACGTTGCTACCAAGAGCTTGAACTGCTTGGTTCTAAAGTATCGATCGGGGCAAGTGGTGTGGACAGCGATCCCTATCCGATGTTTCTGGAGTTGACTGGTGGAAATATAGACCTAGCATTAGTGTTGGGTGGTGACGGTTCAACTCTAAGTGCAGCAAGGAATCTAGCTCCATTGTCTATCCCAATATTGGCGGTAAATATTGGCGGTAGTTTAGGTTTTTTAACTCAGTCAACCGAGCAATTTGTTGACACAAATGATGTCTGGGATCGATTACTTATCGATCGATTTGCGATTGAAAAAAGGATGATGTTACAAGCGCAAATTGTCACAATTAATCCTAAAAATTTAGAGTCAAAACCCAACACTTTTCTATGCCTAAATGAAATGTGCATTAAGCCTGCATCCGCCGATCGAATGGTAACTACGGCTTTAGAGCTGGAAATTGATGGGGAAGCGATCGACCAGTTTCATGGTGATGGGTTACTAGTGGCGACTCCCACAGGCTCAACTTCGTATACGGTGGCGGCGAATGGGCCGATCTTGCACCCTGCGATGGATGCGATCGCCATTACAGGCATTTGTCCGATGAGCTTATCAAGTCGAGCGATCGTGATTCCACCGCGTCTGCGCGTCAGTGTCTACCCCCTGATCGAAGATGACACGTCTTTAAAGCTATGGACAGACGGGGTTCTAGCTGCACCAATTTTGCCAGGGCAGAAGGTTGATATCCACATGGCAGAACATGCCGCTCAATTTGTGATTTTGCGCGAAAATTACTCCTATTTCCAAACTTTAAAAGAAAAGCTCGGTCTTACAGGAGCAAGAATCAGTTATCAAAACAAATACAGGAGCTAGATTCCAGCCCCCAATTCTGGGCTAAAACTAAACAGGTGCACCGAGCATTTTCTCGACGGCATCGATAATGTCTTGAGGCTGGACAATCGTGAGATTTTCTAGGGTGGAGTTGTAGGGTGTAGGAACATCGAGCGAGGCTAGACGCACAACTGGGCCGTCTAGTTCGTCGAATAGTCGATCGTTAATCGAGGCGATGATTTCTGCCCCAATGCCGCCGCAGCGCATGTCTTCTTCGACAATGATCACACGATGGGTTTTGCGTAATGACGTAGCGATCGTCTCCATGTCCAAAGGCTTGAGCGAAATCAGATCGATCACTTCAGGGTCGTAACCTTTTTTGGTGAGAGTTTCTACCGCTTTCAAAACGTGATAGCGCATTCGCGAATAGGTCAAAATCGTGACATCCTTACCAGGACGGACTAGCTCAGCTTTGTCGATCGGCAATAGATACTCTTCATCAGGAATATTTTCTTTGAGGTTGTAAAGCAACACATGCTCAAAAAACAGCACAGGATTATCGTTACGGATCGCTGATTTGAGCAAACCCTTGGCGTTGTATGGCGTAGAACAGGAAACAATTTTGATCCCAGGCACTGCTTGGAAATATGCTTCGAGGCGTTGGGAATGCTCTGCACCAAGGTTTTTACCTACACCACCAGGCCCGCGAATTACCATCGGGATTTTGAAATTCCCCCCCGATGTGTAGCGCAACATCCCAGCATTGTTAGCAATTTGGTTAAACGCCAGCAGTAAGAAGCCCATGTTCATGCCTTCGATGATCGGGCGTAACCCCGCCATCGCCGAACCTACTGCCATCCCCGTAAAGCTGTTTTCGCAGATTGGAGTATCGAGTAGTCGTAGATTGCCGTATTTTTTGTACAGATCTTTGGTGACCTTGTAGGAGCCTCCGTAGAAGCCAACATCTTCGCCCATCAGGTAAACAGTGGGATCGCGATCCATTTCTTCGTCGATCGCGGCTCTGAGGGCGTTAAAAAAAGTAACTTCTGCCATGAATTACGGGGTAAATTGATTTTTTCAGGAATTGTGGTCAGAGAATTATAGCTCTATATGATTGCCAAAACTTAAGCCTAATCTTTGGTGAGGGAAATACGACTTTAGCGGGGCTGAGAGACATGGCATCATGTATCTAACTTGAGTTCAGAGAGGAATCTCAGATGTTTTTATTTCACCCGTCTCAATTGATTCTCATTCCTGGTATGGCATTGATGTTTTGGGCGCAAAACAGAGTGCAGGGCACTTATAGGAAGTATGCCGAGGTCAAATCTAGTCTAGGCATGACTGGGGCTGAAGTCGCGCAAACTATTCTTCGACGTAGTGGCATTACTAACGTTACAGTCGAGCCAGTTGAAGGCGAATTAACCGACCATTATGACCCTAGTGCCAAGGCTGTACGGTTGTCAGAGTCAGTATTTGCTTCTAACTCTTTGGCTGCGGCGGCGGTGGCAGCACATGAATGTGGTCACGTCTTGCAGGATGTCAAGGGCTACAAACCGATGAATTGGCGGGCAGCTATGGTTCCTGTCGCTAATATTGGTTCTAATCTCGGCCCGATGTTGGTGATCGGTGGCATTATTTTTACTGGACTGGGGGCGGTGAGCAGTATTTTTATTAATATTGGCATTGCTCTATTTACGGCGGTGATCTTGTTTCATGTCGTGACGCTGCCAGTTGAGTTTGATGCTTCTAACCGCGCTCTGCGCCTGATCGATGAGTTAGGCATTCTCCAAGGTGAGGAAAACCAAGGTGCGCGTGAAGTTCTCAATGCGGCGGCTTTGACCTACGTTGCGACCACGATCTATGCTGTTTTGCAACTAGTACAACTGTTACTCATGCGAAGAGATTAAAAATTTGACAATTAATTCGCGTCAGATTGCGTTTGAAGCCCTCCGTTTGATTTTTAAGCGGGGGGCTTATGCTGATATTGCGCTCGATCGATGTTTGCATGGATATCGAGAAATTGACGATCGAGATCG
>JARCMB010000403.1 GCA_030248825.1 Pseudanabaenaceae cyanobacterium MP8IB2.15
AAGCGGCTGACAGCACGCTCGAACAGATCATCAAGTTTTACATCAACAAAGCCCGTAAAAAATCCGATCTGCCCACAGGTAAAACCGCCAAGCCATCGGTTAATATCATCGGTGCTTCCACGCTGGGCTTCCACAACCGTCACGACACCACCGAACTCAAGCGACTGATGGCGGATCTGGGGATTGAAATAAATCAGGTAATTCCAGACGGCGCTTCGGTACATGAACTCAAAAATTTGCCCAAAGCGTGGTTCAACCTGATTCCCTACCGCGAACTAGGGCTGATGGCTGGACGATATCTCGAAACCGAATTTGGTACACCGTTTGTCGATATCACGCCGATGGGAGTGGTAGAGACAGCTCGTTGCATCCGCAAGATCCAATCGGTACTGAACGCGCAGGGAGCGGATGTAAATCACGAAGAATACATCCAAAATCAGACTCTGTATGTTTCTGAGGCTGCTTGGTTTTCGAGATCGATCGACTGTCAAAACCTCACAGGCAAAAAAGCTGTGGTATTCGGCGACAGTACCCACGCCGCAGCTATGACCAAGATTCTCGTGCGCGAAATGGGAATTAATGTCGTGTGGGCAGGGACTTACTGCAAATATGACGAGGAATGGTTCCGCAAAGAGGTTAGCGAGTATTGCGAAGAAGTCTTGATTACGGAAGATCATGGCGCAATTGGTGATGCAATCGCTAGAGTCGAACCATCGGCAATCTTTGGCACACAGATGGAACGTCACGTCGGTAAGCGGCTCGACATTCCCTGTGGTGTAATCGCTGCCCCCGTGCATATTCAAAATTTCCCGATCGGCTACAAACCATTCCTCGGTTATGAAGGCACTAACCAGATCTGCGACTTGGTTTATAACTCGTTCACGCTCGGCATGGAAGATCATTTGCTAGAGATCTTTGGCGGTCACGACACCAAAGAAGTAATCACCAAAGGGATCTCGGCAGACTCTGACATGAATTGGAGTAAAGAAGCCAAGGCGACATTGCAGCAAATCCCTGGATTTGTGCGCGGTAAGGTCAAACGTAACACCGAAAAATTTGCCCGCGATCGAAACGTCAGTGAAATTACGCTCGAAGTGTTCTACGCCGCGAAAGAATCAGTTGGCTCATAGCTCGTACAAACCACAATTACGGCATAAAATCAAGGTGTAGTTTCATGAAACTGGTATGTTACAAACTCTTTTAGCTACGATTCGGCGAGGCAAAATTGAGCTATTGGAATCAGCAGAGCTACCAGAAGGGGTAAGGGTATTGGTAACACTCTTACCTGACGGTGAGCCTGAGTTTTGGTTACAGGCAAGCCAACCATCGATCGATGCAGTTTGGGGAAATGTTGAGGATGATGTATATGCCGAGCTACTCTAAGCATGACGTTATCTTGGTTAGATATCCCTTCTCAGATTTGTCGAGTTCAAAGATAAGACCTGCTGTTGTTGTGAGTACATCGCACCCGTCTCAAAACATCATGATTACCCCTTTAACAAGCAAAACAAGTTCATTACTGCAAGGAGAGTTTATGCTATCGGAGTGGGCAGAAGCAGGCTTGAATGTCGCTACTGCGGTCAAAAGAGGTATATACACAATGCAAGAGAGTTTGGCGATAAAAGTAATTGGTCGGTTAATGGATATTGATGCCAATCAACTTGAGCAATCTTTGCAAAGCTGGTTAGGTTTCTAGTTTGAGCTATATCGCAACCATGAGGCGTAAAAGCATACCAACAAATATTGCGATGAGCGCGAAACGTCAGTGAAATTACGCTCAAGATTTTCTACGCTGCCAAAGAATCAGTTGGCACATAGCGATCTTGACTTTCGGTCTATCCTTAAAGTTGTATACAGGGTCACATCTTAATTTTAGGGCTGACACCCTTGAACAAGATTACTGAGTAAGATCAAAGAGATCATTAACCCCAATTCTTAGTGGTGACGCTGCACTAGACTAAAAGATCCCTCCTAATACTTAGTTAAGTTGCTCTCTTTAGTTAGGAAAGCATTTCGAGATTATCTGTTGAGATTCAGGCTTTAAGTAAGCACAATTCCGTTAAGCCTCAAAATCAAGTCAAGCATGTTGGAGGAAGTTTCATGTTTCAGACTCAAGTTTGGCTCGCGAAGAACGCATCAAGCAATTTTTGGCTGAAGACGCTTCATTGTCAGCTCTTCTTGCCGTTATTCACTTTGAGTGGACAGTGCGACGCGCGATTATTGCGCTCGGCACCTCTCCAAACGTAGTGGTAAGGACAAAGCTGAAAGAGTGTCACGGACTGGGTAAGTATAAAGATGTTTGGAAAAACGAGGTTTTTCTGAATGAACAGCGACAAGTTAAGCGTCTTTCTGAGGTCGTAACAAATTAGGAAGGTCTCGGCCGTGCGTTTCAACTACGTCACCAACTGGTACATGGAGTGACTTCTTGTGGCACTGATTATGCTAGGGATCGAGTTCATTGGGCGCTTGATGCCACGAGCTATGTCCGAACCATCTGCGCTGGAAACGACATTAATTTAGACGCACGTTTGCCAGTTCGCAAATGCACTAAAGCCTAAAGACATCCCTTACTATTAAGTTAGAGTATTTGTTAATCAAGGAACGTAGCCATGAGCATTCGCCTAGACTTACCACCGAAATTAGAGAGTGAACTGTCTACTGAAGCCTCACGGCTAAATCTGCCTTTAACCGACTATATTCTTCAGGTTTTATCCATCAGACAAGTTCTGAACAACCCGCCTAAAACAGGTAAAGAGCTGGTTGCCTACTGGCAAAGTGCAGGCGTGATCGACTCAAGACCTGAAATTTCCGATAGCCAAGTTTATGCTCGACATCTGCGCCATGAGGCTGAAACCCGAAAGCGGTCATAGGAAGTGCTGATGTATCTGTTAGACACCGATGTTTTGATTGATATCCAACGGGGGCATGAACCAGCGATCGCTTGGTTTTCTAGCTTGACCGATGTGCCTAGCGTTCCTGGTTTTGTCGTCATGGAGCTAGTTCAGGATTCTCGGAATACACAACAAGTTCGTAAAGCTCTGCAATTGGTTGCACCATTACCTGTGATTTGGGCGACTGAAGCTGATTGTGCCCGTGCTCTATCAGATTTTACAACCTACCATCTGTCAAATAGTCTAGGATTACTCGACGCTTTGATTGCTGCGTGTGCGGTGGGGCGGAGCCTAACGCTATGCACTTTTAATGTTAAACATTACCGAGTTGTCCCGAACCTTATAATGGCTCAGCCGTATACACGTTGACCGTTACCTAACAAGCGATCTCATATATAGCATACTGAAAAGCTAAATAACTTGCGACTCAACCCTTCTAGCGATGGGATGAGATCGAAACGTCAGCGAAATTAGCTCGAAGTTTTTTACGCTGCCAAAGAATCGGTTGGCTCATAGATCGTATAAACCACAATTACGGCATAAAATCGAAGTGTAGTTTCATAAAACTGGTATGCTACAAACGCTTTTAGCTACGATTTGGCGAGGTGAAATTGAGCTATTGGAATCAGCAGATTGGGACAACATTCAAAGTTTTTGCAAGATATCAACAGGGTTAAAGCCATGACAATTTTAGAAAGAGCTGTGAGTAAGATGCAGCAGTTGCCAATAGACAGCAGCAGGTGTTGAGTTTTATCGAATTTCTCCCATTTGAGTTGGGTGATCATCAAGTTGCAAAAGTTGATGAAATTTCATTAG
>JARCMB010000404.1 GCA_030248825.1 Pseudanabaenaceae cyanobacterium MP8IB2.15
ATTACGATGATCGAGCAAGGGCAGTGGCAAGAGATCCAAACTGCGCTCGAAGTTGCTCAGCATCTCCGTCCTTTATATGTACGAGAATAGGTGGGTCTGAGACCACAATAATTTAATAGGATTAAAGTCAGATGAGTAAGAAATATGATCTGATCGCCTCTTTACTGAAACGGTTGATCTGGTTTCAACTTTACTCTTGCACTTTAGCCTGATCGATGTTGAATCCATTGACTTGCCGTACTAAAGAGAACTAATGAATTGACTGCTATGTATTCTCAGGACAATATTTTTAGCTGTCAAAGTTTTGTCCAATTTCTCGTTCAATTAACTCTTTAATAAATTCAGGGATGTCTCTGCCCAAATCGACAGTTTGCTGTTTCAATCTTTCATAAATCTCAGTATCTTTCCCTTGCCACATGAGATCTATTCGTCGAACTTGTTTCATTGCAATATGTGTATAATTTTCTGGATACGCCCAGTAGCACGATAAGCAAATAGCTTTGTTCTTTAAGCTATTCCAATTTTCACAATGTTCACATGACCACGACTTTGCTCGATTGGCTGAGCCGCACAGTAACATAAAATTTTCAGGTTCTAGCTCTTGTTCTCCATCAACCTCAAATGGAACACGATGGTCGATCTGAAGTTCTCGTTCGTTAATTTCCTCTATATAAATGAAGCATTTACAGCCATAGTGTCTAATTAGTTCATTTTTTAACTGCTTAGATAAGCCTGTTCTTCCAGACAATCTGGAAAATCTTGTCTTGCTAATATCACCAAATTTATAAGCGGCAATCTTTCTCCCGTCGCGTCCTGTCACGCGGAATGTATCAAGAGGGATGCCATGTTCTCGCACATCTCTAGCTGCTCTTGGAGGATGACTATACCCGTATAGGTCTGTAAGCTCTTCCGTGCTTACAGAGCCGTGTTGTAAAATATGATCAATTACCGCTTTTGGTCTTTTGGCAGTCACTGATTGACAAAATTGGATGAATTCTTGAGAGAGTTTTTGGGAACTATCCATACTGTTTCGTGAAAATAAGCTGTTTTGGTACTTGACTAAGATAGCTCTTAATATCTGTAATAGAATCATGAAGTAAGGATGATGATAAGTATAAAGACTCTACTGTTACTTCATCTCTTCCTAATAGTGTTGCTTGAGATGATCGTCCAACTTCGATCTCAATTTTTTCTAGTCCTAATCTTTCAGGTAATGAGTTACCAAAAATTTTATCCCCTCGTTTTCCGTCATAACTCACTGCAAACGCTACTCCTTTCTGATTTAAAGCTTCAAGAGACGAGACAAAATCATCAAAACTTATTCCAGAAAAATATCTGGAGTCTCTATCACCACATACGCCTTGATATGGTGGATCCATATAGACGAAATCATTGGGTCTAATCCCAGTTAACACTTCTTTATAGTCCAAGTACGTGAATATACATTTATCCTTCAGAAGTTTAGAAACTCCTTCTATATTCTTCCTCATTCTCTCAGGCTGAGTGCCTTTTCGTCTTTTATCAGGACTTTGATTAAAAAAACCTTCAGAGTTATACCGAACGGCTCCTTTAACACATCGTGCCAACAAATAAAGAAAAACAAGTGGATCGCTAGTTCTATTGAACTTCTCTCTAACCTGATAATAATGTTCTATAGAATTGCTATGTTGCTCATTCCATATATCCTTATAAGCATTTGATATTGTCTCAGGATTTTCCACGATCAGTTTTAATAATTCAACTAGCGGTCGATTTAAATCATTGATCCAAAATTTTTGAGCGATTCCTTCAAAAGATGCCGCAACACTTATTGCAGCAGTTCCCGCGAATGGCTCCACTAGTCTGTCTACAGTTTTAGGTAGAAATTTAAAAATATTTGAAGCAAGATTCCTTTTGCTACCTTGATATTGAATTGGATGGGGACGTTTTGCCATTTTACTAGAGCACAAATCATGCTGATAAATCTACCATGAGAACTAAGACAAGCATATTACTTGCGTACCCAGCCGTTGATCGTGAAACGGCTGTCGAGGAAGGCTTTAGTTGGGCAACTGACGGGGAGGACTTCGTGCATATAGCGACTGAGGAAAAAGACGATACTGTTATTTTTTGGTTGAATCGTTTTATAGGTTGAAGCCGCGACGTAGAAGTTATTTTCAACCTTGCTGTCATAGATTAGGAGTTCGCCGCCAGAGAAAGGTTTGGGTTCGCGATAGAAATAATAGACATAAGTTAAAACGCGATTAGCCGTATCTGGGCTGCCACTATCGTTGTGGACTTTGTAATAATTACCGTCATTGTGCAGCGTTAATTGAGCTTCGACATTGCTGGGAATGAAACTCTCTATGCCCAGATAGGTGAGAATATACGGCATGATTGCTCTCACTCGCTCCATCATCAGTTGCGTGAATTCTGGGAAGGAGTGCAAAACCATCGATCGACGATAGTTAGGATCGTTAGCAGAGTTAGAAGTGGGTGTAAAGTTGGGCTGTTGCTCCTCGACATATTGGAGCAATTTCTGGAGTTGCTGAGCCGTGAAGAAATTCTCAACTAGGGCGTAGGCGGAAGGGAAGATTTCGCTCTCAGGCGGATGAGGATTAATAGTGGGATGAGAGATCGTCGTGGTCGCTGTTGGGATTATGATTTGGGCTTGACCGTTCCCATGAGATTGGGATTGTAAATCGGATTGCGATTGTAGTTGGGCTTGGGAGGTCTGTCGATCGTTTACCACTTCAATTTGCAGTTGCTTTAATTCCGATTCGATCGAAACTCGATTGGTTCTTTGCTGCTGATCGGCGATCGACCACATTCTCACCGTATCTTGGCTAGCGATTTGAGTAAAGATAAAGTTGCGCCAAGCAAAGGTATAGAGAGGCTCTTTAAAGTTTAGCGATTGCAATGCCGAGGGATCTAGCTCAAGTAGAACACACAATTCCTCGGTGGTAATCCAATAGCCCGACTCGGCTAAATGTTTAACCGCATCAAGTCGATCGATCAGAGCATCGATTTTGATTGGACTTATTTTGATCGGGCTTGTTTTTTGGACAATCTTGCTCATAACTCAATTTATCGATTACATCAGTTCATGTTAGAACCACCCAGACTCCCTGACTGCCCCCTAGCCCCCAATTCTGGGAGGACAAAAATTTTCAAAGTCCCCAGAATTGGGGATTTAGGGGCGAGGTTAGCTAAAGTGAAGACAGATAGACTTTGTGTCCATATTAGCTTGCCAAGGGGAGGCTGGGAGAGGTTCTATAGCCAGTCGTGAGCGGCGATCGATTTTTGCATTTTCTCGATCACCTCCGTCACAGGTATCACACCTAGATCGCCATGCTTGCGGGTGCGAATGCTGAGGGTTCGAGCTTCTACTTCCTTCGCACCGACCACCGCCATCACAGGGATTTTCTCTAGTTCCGCTTTGCGAATTTGTTTTGCCATTCGATCGCCACTGAGATCGACCTGAACTCGCAATCCTGCTTGCTTCATTAATGCCGCAACTTCACGCGCATAATCCAATTGGTCTTCAGATACGGCAATTAACCGTGCTTGAATTGGAGCTAACCACAGCGGGAAATCACCCGCATAGTTCTCGACTAGGATGCCAAAGAAGCGTTCCAATGAGCCGAATAGAGCGCGGTGCAGCATAATCGGACGATGACGATTCCCATCTGCACCGACATATTCCATATCAAACCGTTCGGGTAAATTGAAGTCCACTTGAATAGTCGAACATTGCCACAGTCTTCCGATCGCATCTTCAATTTTGATGTCGATCTTCGGCCCATAGAACGCACCACCACCTTCATCAACTTTGTATGCCCAACCTTTTCGATCGAGGGCTTGACGCAGCGCATCGGTCGCCCGATCCCAGCCTTCGTCAGAGCCGACGTATTTCTCAGGTCGAGTTGAGAGATTAACTTCGTATCGATCGAACCCGAAAGTTGTAAGAATCAGTTCGGCTAAATCCAAAACGCCAAGGATTTCCGCTTCCATCTGATCTTCAGTACAAAAGATGTGAGCATCATCTTGGGTAAAGCCGCGCACCCGCATCAGACCGTGCAAAGTCCCCGATCGCTCGTAACGATAGACAGTTCCCAATTCTCCCCACCGAATCGGCAGTTCACGGTAGGAATGCAGCGAATCCTTGTAAATCAGGACGTGAAAGGGGCAGTTCATCGGCTTCAGTTGATAAGCCTGTTCTTCCACTTCCATCGGCTGGAACATACTCTCGCGATAGAAATCATTATGTCCCGAAGTCTTCCACAGATCGAGATTCGCCATGTGTGGGGTCGATACCAGTTCATAGCCTCGATCGATGTGGGTCTGTTTCCAAAAAGATTCGATGATATTCCGCATCGTCGCACCGCGTGGATGCCAGAACACTAATCCACCACCAGCATTTTCTTGAATGCTGAATAGTTCTAGTTCCTTGCCAAGTTTGCGATGGTCGCGACGTTTGGCTTCTTCGATTTGGAGATGATATGCCTCTAGCTGTTCGGGCGTTTCCCAAGCTGTGCCGTAAATTCGCTGTAATTGGGCATTTTTTTCGTCACCGCGCCAATATGCCCCCGCTACGCTTTCTAAGGCAAAAGCATCGGGATTAATTTCGCCTGTTTTTTCCAAATGTGGCCCCGCACACAGATCCCACCACGAATTATCTCGCTCTGGATCGCCGATGAAGTAACGGGTAATGATTTCGCCTGCGGGGATGGCTGCGAGTAACTCAAGTTTGTAGGGTTCATTGAGTTTGGCGATTGCGCGTGCAACTGCGCTTCGATCGATTTCTTGCCGCACCAATGGCCAATCAGCTTTGATGATCCGCTTCATTTCTTTGGCGATCGATTTCAAGTCTGATGGCGTAAACGGTTCTTTTCGATCGAAGTCATAGTAAAACCCGTTTTCTGTGGATGGCCCAATCGTCACCTTGGTTTCGGGAAATAACTTTTGCACTGCCATCGCCATCACATGCGAGCAGGTATGACGAATGCGCTTAAGATGCTCAGGATCGGCCTGACGCAGAATATCACTGGGCTTTGCTGCAACTGCAACCATAATCTAACTTTTTACTTGACTTAACTTGACTAAACCTATTATAGAAGGCGAGTCAACGCAACTATACAAAAGCTTAGGCTGGGTTACATATTCAGTAAATGTGGAGATTTTTGAAAGGAATTAATACTGGTATTGAGGGAGTGCAATATATCTCAAAAAATTAGAGCCACGCTCAAATACACCACAATTCACACTCTCAGTCGTTGATATAATAAGGGGACAAGCCCTTGAAGTTGCTTCTACGCTCTCTGTAGTTCATCAAGAACACATCGCCGCCATCATCTTGCAGGAAGTAGAAGTAATTCGTCAAAAGCAAGAACTAGAAAAGCAAGCAGGTTATTCCCAAGCACAAGCATTCTTGCAACGGTATGCCACGATCCGTGAAAGCATCCCCAAAGAGGAGTGGCAGAAACTTCCAACTGGAGTTTAGACTAAAAACTGTTATTGCCAGTCAAGACAGGATTGGTTCTCCTGCTTCTCATCCTAAACATCGTGGAAAGTCTCCTGGTTGGCCTTTGGGGAAACTTAGAAGCAACCGTCCTTACTGTCCAACGGTCAAAAAAGGTTTTTCTAAGAGAAAGAAAGTGCCTGAAGACATCGCCTCGTAGATGATTTTTCGGATTTACGAGCTATCCCGTCAGTTTTTAACTAGTGGGAGGTTTGCTGCTAGAGGTACTTGTTAGTCTAAACTCCAGTCAAACTAAACTAAGTCTATAGACTTACGTTTAGTTTGACTGTGATGATTGTGGTAGCGAGGTGCAATCACGCAGTCGTTAAGGATCGATAATTTTGACTTCGTTGATAAACACCAAACATGCATCGATCGATTCACCAACAGAATTGATGATTTGCACCGCTTCGAGTTCGATATCGATCTCGGCAAGTTGATGATCGTGCAGTTGAGCGCGGTAGCATTTTCGCATTTGGGATTGCTGCTGCAAGTCATGTTGAAATTCAGCTAAAGCACCCTCAATCCAGTCACGGTAATTATCCTTACTATTAAGACCCAGATGATTTGTCCAGATCATTTGACGATCTGTTAGTAAGCCCCCAGATCGGTTTGAGGTGAGCAAACGGTGGAGCAGGTGCAGATCGGTTAGATCTGTAACTTTGGGCAGTTCTGCCACAGCATTTCCGCCGCGCTTCAATTGTTTGATCACACTGAGGATATTCTCGCTACCATAACCTGGGAGCGCATTTTGCTCGCGTAACTTATGCAGCAATTGGCTAAGTCGATCGTGGAGTTTGTGCCAGTTACCTGAGTCAGATAGCAATTTGGCAACCAGAGGCTGCAAGATTGACTCCATCTGTGCTTCACGAATATGCTCTTTTGACTGTTTTTTGACTAAAGCGTAGCTGGTGAGAAAGGTGACTTCAGCATTAACGATCGAACTATAAGCTTGTTCGACCAAGCGGTCAGTAATGTACTCCATCACAACGGGCTGCTGGGTGAAGCCTGAGGCATTTTTCTCGATTAGCGATCGCCATCCCAGTGAAGACAGAGTTTCTAGGAGACTCGACTTCGAGGCGATCGGAATCATATCCGCACTTAATTGATCGAGTGTGATAGGTTCGCGGTTAATTGCCAGCCAATACATCACTCGGATCTCAAGCGGCGAAAGACGGCTGCATTGCTGTTCGAGTAAATCCCGAATCCCGTTAAACACAACTGCGCGTTGGGCGACAAATGCCTCGATATCACCATTAAATAATTCTTGGATCGATCGAGATACAACCTGAAGAGCGAGGGGATTGCCCCGATAGTAATCGATCAGATCTGTACCTGCTTCAGAGTCAGCCATACCATCAGCAAAAATTGTCTGGGCTTCAGCTTGTAAACCATGAAGTTGATGAGATCGAACGATCGAACGATCATTCTGGGATGAAATTTCTTGAGGCTGTTCGCGGCTAGTGATGATCAGACAGCTTTGATGACCGACCTCGCCAACCAGCCGTAAGAGTTCACCGTAACCTTCATAGCCTTCGCGATAATGACCTGTAGTTTCGCCGCTCTGCAATACCGACTCAAAATTATCTAGAACAATAAGACAGCGTTGTTTGAGCAGATAGGCAACTAATAATGAGATCTTGCCATGAATGTTTGCAGGGATATGGGTGTCCTGACCGTCAGACAAAAATCTGATTAAATCGTCCAGAATC
>JARCMB010000405.1 GCA_030248825.1 Pseudanabaenaceae cyanobacterium MP8IB2.15
GGGCCTGTTCGACGAACTCAATGCTTCGATCTGTCCCCAACGACTCTCTTACCTGTGCGCCACCGTAACCGACTATTACTAGTTTTCGATCGGGGGCAACCACTGATGCTGTGTCTAATACCCGTTGGATCAGCGATCGAGATCCTAGTTGCTGCAATACCTTCGGCAAATCCGACTTCATCCTTGTGCCCTTACCCGCCGCCAAAACTACGATCGCTAACATTCACTCACCTCAATAATCCACTTGGCTTGCCGTCAAACATTTTAGCAATAGTGTCATCAATGGCATAATATGTGGACACCTTAGAACATTAAAATTCAGAGATTACTATGGCAGAGAAACAAGGATTTGGCTTTGGACTAGGCAAAATGAAAGAAGCCTTCCAAAAAGCCCAGCAGATCCAAGAAGGAGCCAAAAAGCTGCAAGAAGAACTGGATGAATTGCGAATCACTGGCGAATCTGGTGGTGGCTTAGTAAAAGTGACTCTTAGCGGTAATCAGGAACCTCACGGGGTCGAAATTGCGGCTGAAGCCCTAAATGAAGGATCGGAAATTCTTTCGGATTTGGTGCTTGCTGCTTTGAAAGATGCTTACAATCTATCAACCGCAACCATGCGCCAGCAGATGGAGGAACTCACTGGTGGTCTCGGTATCCCAGGCGATTTGGGCAAGTTCTAGTCGTCTACATAATCAGCATCAAGATTTTGGTGCTCGTGGCGGCGGGATGTGCGACGGTAGCGTTTAGTTAATAAGCGTGGCTCTTGCTGAGATTTCCCGCCGATCGAAGATTTTCGTTTTGTGTTGGCATCAGGATTAGAAATTACCTGTTGCTTTGTCGTGTAATCTAGGACTTCGCCGAGAAATTGGCAATAGTGGGGATAACGTTCCCAGTCGCCTCGCACCACGCAGCCCAATTCGTCTTGATGCAGACAGTCTTGAAACTGGCATCCACTGGGATTTTTAGTAATGATCTGACGGGCTTCAGGAAAGCAGTGAATCAGGCTCATCGGGTCACAGACGATCGAAGGTTGTAAATATCCAGGTGTATCGGCAATCAGACCATGCGCGCCAAAATTAAATAACTCGACATGACGAGTCGTGTGGCGACCATGACCGAGTTTCTGCGATACTTCACTCACCCGCAAGTTAAGCTCTGGGACAAGAAGATTAATCAGGCTAGATTTACCCACACCAGATGGGCCAGAGATCGCAGTTACGCCCTGACTGAGATGGAGTTTGAGTAAATCCATCCCTGCGCCTGTCTCCATACTCATGATGATCGGTTCATAGCCCCATTGATTCAGTCGATCGATCCATGATTGGGCATATTCTGCGGTCACAAGGTCGCTTTTATTCAGGCATAAGCTGGCGACCAGTCCACAAGACTCGACTTTGACTAGAAACCGACTGAGCTGCATTGGTTCAATTTCGGGATCGGTCAGAGCAAATACCAGCAGGACTCGATCGATATTTGCCACCATCGGTCGATCGAGTAAGTTCTGACGTGGTTCAATGCTAGAGATCGCCCCTCGTTGTCCTTGCCAATCTGGTTGTTCGATCGAAACTCGATCGCCAACGTAAACCTGTTGTCCAGTTTTTTTGAGTCTGGCTCTACGGATACACAGCAGATGCTCGCAATCACGATCTTGAGGTATAGACTCTCGATCCAACCTCACCCGATAGTAATTCGCTTGTACCGCCAAGACTGTTCCAGTTAAGGTTAACTCACTCACGCTTTTTGCACCATCAGCGCAAAGAAATGCTCGCGTGGCTCAATCTTTTGGATCTGATGTCCATCCACCACTAAGCTATTTGGCACCTGTTCGATCGGTTCACCCGCATCCAGTAGTACTTCCAACACTTCACCCGACCCAATTCTCTCGAGGTAAAGCTTCGCCCGCACAAAGCTGAGTGGGCAAGGCACGCCTCTCAAGTCGAGTGATTTTTGGGGATTTTCTGTCATATTTCACATAACTATCTGTTAAAGATGCCACCGAGGAAGCCTTCAATCCCGCCTTTACCTGCACCGCCTTTGAGTTTGTCGAGTAGCTTTTCCAACACCTCACGTTCTTCGCCACTTACTTTCGGAATATCGATCTTAATCGCGATCAGATGATCGCCACGCGCCACAGGATTGCCGAGCTTAGGAACACCTAGATTTTCTAAGGTCAGAACCGTATCGGGTTGAGTCCCAACGGGGATGGTCAGAGGTTTTTTGCCATCGACCGTATTAACCGTGATCTTGTCTCCCAGAATTGCTTGCAGGTAGCTGATTTTAATTTCTGTGAGGATATTAATACCATCGCGCTCAAATTCTTGGTCAGCTTGAACGAACAAGTAGACGTACAGATCGCCTGATGGGCCAGCTTTTTGTCCAGCATCGCCCTCACCTGTGACGCGCAGGCGTGTACCGCTATCGACCCCAGCAGGAATCGTGATTTTCAGTTTTTTCGTCACCTGATTTAGACCGTTGCCGCCACAGGTTTCACACTTCTCTTCGATCATCTGCCCTGTGCCGTTGCAGGTAGGACAAGCCGATACTTGGGTAAAACTACCAAATGGGGTACGTGTCGCCCGACGGACTTGACCACCACCACCGCAAGTCGTACAAGTACGCGGTTTAGTGCCTGGTTTTGCGCCCGAACCGCTACAGGTGTTACAAGTTTCGAGGTGGGCGATTTTAATTTGTTTCTCGCCACCAAACACGGCTTCCCGAAACTCTAGTTTCAGATCGAAGCGCAGATCGTCACCACGGGTCGGCCCAGTCCGCCGCCGTGCTTGTGGGTTGCCGCCGCCAGATCCAGCAAAGCCGCTAAAAAAGCTCTCGAAGATATCGGCAAACCCACCCATGTCTCCCATGTCAGGCATCCCCGCATTTCCACCCATGCCAGCTTCGCCAAATCGATCGTAGCGAGATCGCGATTCTGGTTCTGAGAGGGCTTCGTAGGCACGGTTGATTTCCTTAAATCGTTCGTCCGCACCGTCTTCTTTGTTAACGTCAGGATGGTACTTCCGCGCCAACCGTCTATACGCTCGCTTGATTTCCTCTTTATCTGATTCACGGGAAACTCCAAGGATTTCGTAGTAGTCACGCGCCATAGGGGATTACTCAGTCACTTAATAAATTCGTTGATACTTATCTTAATCTAACTCAGCATCTACCAATCTGGCTAAAGTCATTCTTTTGATTCTGCTAATTTGGCTAACAGGGCTTGCTGCATGATTTCGATCGGTGCAGGACGACCGATCCAAAATTCTAGAGCGATCGCGCCTTGATGCAATAGCATTTCTAATCCGTCGATCGACATTAACCCTCTAGCTGTTGCTAATTTCAGCAATTTTGTCGGTGCAGGTGTATAAATCAGGTCATAGACGATCGAATTCTGCGGCAATATTTGGATTTGCGCCTCGTTGATAGGTGTATGAGGATCGCTACCCATACCAATCGGTGTGGCATTAACCACTAAACCTGCCACTTCTAATAAGTTGTCAAGCGAATGCCAAGTATGGACACGCAGCGCATAGTTTTGTAACTGCGTCGCCATTTGACCGTGAAATTTCTTCATTTTTTTGGGGTCGCGCCCAACAACATGCACAACAGGGCAGCCAAGTTGTAAACACCCTGCAATTACCGCTCTTGCCGCGCCACCACTACCTAGAACTAGGGCAGGAGTTTTTTGCCAATCGCGGTCTAATTCGATCAAAGGTGCCAGAAAACCCGCAATATCAGTATTTGTCCCTACCCATTCTTCGCCCACCCGCTTGACGGTATTGACTGCGCCTACCGATCTCGCTGTGTCAGAAATCTGATCGAGGAATGGGATCACTTCTTGCTTATGCGGAATCGTGAGGTTAAAGCCTTTGATCGCGGAAATTGCCTTTAACCCGCTCACAGCAGTTGCCAGATCTTTGATATCCACAGGTAAAGGAATGTAGATGTAATCTAGCCCCATCGCTTCCAGAGCCGCATTGTGCATGGCAGGGGAAAGACTATGACTAACAGGTGAGCCAATAATTCCCAGAATTTTGGTTGTGCCAGAAATATGACTCACAATCGCTGCCCCCATCTCAATAGTCTAACTTTCCAGGCTTTTGATGTTCTCATTGATTAAGTTCGTGGCAGCTTTGGCAGTGACTGGTCTAGAGAAGTAAAATCCTTGTCCATTCTTACAGGCAAGAATTTTAAGCGTCTCCAGTTGGGCAGCGGTTTCGATCCCTTCGGCTATGACATCTTTGTCGAGCGTAATTGCCAACATTGTAATGGCATTGACTAAAACCCATTTCTCTTGTCTAACAAAAGATTGATCGATTTTTAAGCCATCAAATGGAAAATCGTAGAGGCGATTTAGCGACGAATAACCGCTACCAAAGTCGTCAATATAAAGCTGTGTGCCCAGATTTTTAAGTTGGCGGAGAATATCTAATCCAATATTTTGGTCGAGCATCACCGCACTCTCAGTAATTTCGATCTTTAATTTATGTGGTTCGATCGAAGTCTCTGCTAAGACTTGTTTGACATGTTTGACTAAACTGCTATCAATCAACTGTTTACCTGAGACATTAACGCTAAGTGACAAGCCGTGATCGGGAAATTGCTGAGTCCATACACTCAGTTGCCGACAAGCTTCACTAATTACCCATTTACCAATCTCTCCAATTATCCCTGTGGCCTCTGCTACAGGAATAAAATCTAGCGGTGATATCATGCCTCGTTGAGGATGATGCCATCGGATCAGCGTCTCAAAACAGTAGATCTTTTCACTGTCAAACTCAATTAACGGCTGATAATAAAGCTCAAATTCATTTTGTTTTACAGCTAATTTCAGATCTTCATATAGGTCATGTTCGGTGCTAAACAATTCACAAATTTCGCCTTGGAGCAAAGCATTTTGGGCTTGCAGCAGTTTTGCCTGCTCTTGTAAATGAATTTGAGACCGTCGTAATTTGATATGAGTGTCAACTCTGGCGAGGACTTCTGCCAGTTGGAAAGGCTTACTGATATAATCCACACCGCCCACCGAAAAGGCTTCCAGTTTATCCGCTACACTATCGAGCGCACTCATAAAGATCACTGGAATATCGCGAGTTTCAGGGCGGGCTTTGATCTGACTACATACCTCAAAGCCATTCATTTCTGGCATATTAATATCTAACAAGATCGCATCAGGTGGATCTGAGAATATGCGCTTCAGGGCGATTTGGGGGTTATTTGCTTGCCTAACTTTATATCCTTGCTTAAGCAGCATAATCGAGAGCATTTGCAAAGTCTCAGGTCTGTCATCAACAATGACAATGTAACCGCTCGAACTACTATCTTGGCGATCATTCACGCTTATCACCTCTAAGTAAACTTCTTCTATGTGAACCTACAGGGTTGGGACATTCCATCGTACTCGTATTTGACACTCCTCGCTCTAAAGAGACGAGGATTCTTTAATCAATGAAGTCACTTGCTCATGCAGGTTTAAACCAACAAGAGTAGAGGTGTCTTCTCCTA
>JARCMB010000406.1 GCA_030248825.1 Pseudanabaenaceae cyanobacterium MP8IB2.15
CCAAAGCTCCTTGTGGGTAGAGGCAGTTGCTATGAAGCAGAAAGACCAAGAAGCGATTCTTGGAATCCCCATCCGCCTATGCGGTGGGGAGGATGTCAATTCAGAATTAATGCAAAGATTCAAAGAGGCGAGAATATGCAAATAACGCTGAATCCAATACTCGATCGATATAGCAGCACTCTCGATCAAGGCTATCTCAGCAATGAGTCTTTGGCACAACTAGAACTATATATCCAGACCTTTCCCAACCGCATTAATTCCTACAAATTACTGCGCGACCAAACCGAAGAGATTGTTACCCGATCGCTAGAACTGCTAGAAGTCGATTATCCTGAGTTAGTTAAAACGAGAAAACAACTCTGTCGCCGCGATATGACGATTGTTCTGACATCTATGGCGCTAGCAATCTTGCGGGATGATGAGCGGTTGTTTCGTGAGCAACTATTGGACTGGTTCAGCAATATTCTTTCTTGCTTTCAGGTTAATGATGAGTACTCTCTGGCGTATAAAAAAGTACAACTAGTGGTCGATCGACTGCTTCCTCAAGAGTCTGCTTTATCGATTAAACATTACACTTCAATAACGATTGAAGCATTGACTAAAAAGGAATAGCTCTATCGATCTTGCTTGGGGAAATTCGATCGATTCACAGGGGGGATTAACTAGTTACAACAACTTTTCTGTCCACCTAATACGGTCAGCCACACCGCCACAACCAACCAGTGGATCGCAGCGGGCGACCAAAGCGATCCAGTTTTAAGGTAGGCAATCTCACAAACAACACCTAAAAGCGCCGCCAACAGTCGAGGTAAAAGCAACAGATGGAGGCTATCCAGATCCATTATGTTTCTTAAGAATTTAGAAAGGGAGCATAATTCAGGATTATGGTTTTTTGAATTTCGATGCTACGCCACTTAAAATTGCCCCAGCCATCACAATACCCAAAGCAGGCTGAATAATTGGCTCCCAGAGTTGTTGCCATATTCCTAGTCCTAAGTTGAAGTTTAGAAGTCGATCGCCTACGACTGCCACGACAAACCAAGCAAAAAAGAAAAATACGAGGAACATATCGAACAGCAAAGCTTTATTCACCCAGCGCAAAAGATTTTCCATTTCATTCAAAAATCAAACTAAAAATTGGGCTAAAAATCAAACCAAAAACTTAAATGGGAGCAATCCTCAGATCGCTCCCACTAAGCTTATATCAAACTTATATATAAAAAACTTTAAGAAAAGTTTAGGCAAAAGCCGATCTAAAAGTTATTTGAACCAGTTATTTGAAACCGACTGCTGCTTGCCAGACAAAAGCCAACAACAGAAAGAAAACAGGAATTACAGGTAAAACATCCACTAATGGATCCAATATTCTGTAAGCCTCAGGCAAAGTTGCCAACAGTAGAGATAATTGCATCTAAAAATCAACCTCCTTCAAGATTTAATCGGTATTTTATCACGCTCGGATCGTCGTACAATCTGAAAATGACTTACCTATTCATTCATTATGCTTTTATCTGCCCTAAAGAACACGATTAAAACTCTGCTGTGGCGGGTTTCAATCTACTTGATTTCATGTTTATTGGTAGGGTCGGTCGCATTTCCTGCGTTCGCCGCCATCCAGATAAAACTAAACAATCTTACTTATGATTACTGTCCACCTGAAATGGCAAAGGATTTAGTGATCGGTGGTGGCGTGATGCCAGCTAGTTGTTTTCTCGTCAGTGGTAAAGCGATTAATGCTTCAGGTAAGGTAGTCTATAACGCCGATGTGTTTGGACGAATTTATGATGTTAATGGTAATGATGCCATGCCCGAACGGACGAGGTTGGGGGCAATTGCCGAAGTTCCTTCGGGTGAAAGCGATTTTCAAATCATGATCACGATTCCTGCTGACCAGTTACCCCCACTAGAGCTAAAACAGTTCAAGGCCTCTGGTTTCAGTAGCCAAATCCGCCGTTAGCCCAAAATCCGAAATCTCAAATCTCAAACTAAATATGTCAACATGGATCAAGAAGAACCAGAAGTTGACTCGATCGAAGACCGCAAAAATATACCTATGGATGACGAAAATATTCCCGTAGAACAGCAGGACACACATGACTCAGGAGAGCGCGATCGAGCCGCATCTGAGGTCATGCCTGATGTCGATCACCTCACTGTTTTGAAGCAAGAAGCCGCCGAGCTAAAAGCTGAGATCGAGCAATTAAAGACGGAGAAGCAGCAGGTTTTACAATCTCAGGTGACTAAACTCCAGTTGTCGATCGAACGGATCATGCAAAAAGATTTAACCGATCTAGAGCAACGCAAGCAGGAACTCGAAGCGTCGATCTCAATTTTGCAAAGAAAGCAAGATCGGCTGCAAGTAGAGATGAAGACTACCTATGCAGGCGTGTCTCAGGATGTTGCGGTGCGCGTACAAGGATTTAAAGATTACTTAGTTGGGAGCTTGCAAGACCTAGTTGTCAGTGCCGAGAAATTGAATCTTGCGCCTCCAGCTAAACCTGTATCGATCGACAAACCTGTTGAAACGAAAGCTCCAGAACCGCCATTACTGTCAGAGCAAGTCTTTGCCGATCAGAAACAACGGATCGAACAATTGCTGGAACGCTATCGGACTTTGCCCGACTATTATGGGCCAGCATGGAAGTTGCGCCGTACCTATGAGACGATCCATGCCGAACGTGCTGCTAAGTGGTTTTTTGAGCAGGCGGGACGTGGGGCGGTGAAATCGATGGGCACGCGGTTACAAAATATTCTGGTGGCAGCCTCAATTGTGTCGGTGCTTCGATCGATCTATGGCGACAAAATGCGAGTTTTGATCCTAGCAACTGCGCCCGAACGTTTAGGCGAGTGGCGGCGGGGTTTCCAAGATTGTCTGGGCATCAGCCGCGATCACTTTGGTCCCGAAAAAGGTGTAGTCCTGTTTGAAGATTCTGAACCTTTAGCCACAAAAGGCGATCGATTGGTGAATGAAGGCATGATCCCGCTAGTAATTATGGACGAAGCCGAAGAATACATCTCGGTGGACATGCTGCGGTTTCCGATGATGATTGCCTTCAGCCTCGATACTCAAGCTCGTGCCAGCTACAGAGACAGAGATTTTTTCTAATTCATGCTTGACTTGCGGATTGTTTTAGTCGAGCCTGCGGGGGCGCTGAATGTCGGTGCGGTAGCGCGGGTGATGAAAAACATGGGCTTATCACAATTATGGCTGGTAAATCCGCAGTTTGATTTTCAGACCGATCGATTTAGTGAAGCCGCCCAAAACATGGCAGTTCATGCCCAAGATCTGCTCGATACAGCGCATATTGTGCCCGATTTACCGACGGCGTTGGCAGGATGTCAACGGGCGATCGCCACAGCAGGACGGATTGACGAGGGCGAAACGCAACCGCTTAGTCCTAGCGCGGGTCTAACTTGGCTGATCGCGGTGGAGACGGCGGCGATCGTGTTTGGGCGCGAAGACCGGGGTTTGAGTAATACCGAGTTGCAATATTGCCAACAGATTATGCGGATTCCTGTGTCCGACGATTATCCATCGTTGAATCTGGCTCAGGCGGTGGGGATTTGCTGCTATCAGTTGCGCTTACTTAGTCAGGCATCGATCGATCGACCCGATCTAGAATTGCCTCTGACCCAAAATTTAAAAGCCGATCTCGATCTTGCTTCGATCGATATGACAGAAGCTTATTACGAAAATTTGCAAGAAATTTTATTAAAAATCGGTTATCTTTATCCGCATACAACTTTTCATCGGATGGAGAAACTCCGTCATCTATTTAATAAGGCTAATTTGAGCGCAGCTGAAGTTAAGATGCTCAGAGGTATATTGAGGCAAATTAATTGGGCTATTTCCAGAAATTCTTAACCAA
>JARCMB010000065.1 GCA_030248825.1 Pseudanabaenaceae cyanobacterium MP8IB2.15
ACCGAATCCTGTCTCGATCAGATGTTGAATATATTCGTCATAGGTGATCGCTCCTGACAAGCACATGGCGCGTAATCGCTGATCTGCTTGGAGATGCGGTGGAATTGGGCGAGTGGAGATCGGGTCACTCATGATCAATCTGCCACCTGGTTTGAGTACACGGTAGGCCTCGTTTAAGGCTCGGCGCAAATCCGCAGGCTCAAAAATATTGAATAGACAATTCTGCGCCACAACATCGATCGACTGATCCGCAACAGGTAACTTAAATGCATCTCCAGCCAGAATCTTAACGAAACTCGGATCGAACCAGTCGTTATCCTGCGCTGCTAGCTCCAAATTTCGAGTAGCAACTTGGCGCATTTCAGGCACGGGATCGATCGCAATTACGCCCGCTACTTTGCGGCAAAAATAAGCAAATTGCAACGCCTCTAAACCGCCGCCAACCCCAATGTAAAGAACTGTCGGGTCGCTAGATAACTCGGCTGGATGCACGGTTGAACCACAGCCATAGTTCATCTGTTGCATAATTTCTGGGATTTTAAGCCCAGGAAATTGGAATGGCGGCGTGCTCACACAGCACAATCCAATTTGAGGTGTTTGTGCCGCCTCAGCGTAGAATTGGGCGGCAGTCTCAAGGTAAGTTTCAGGGTAATTCATTTAGCCGCCAGCGATTGCGGGAATGATGCTAACTTCATCACCGTCACTGAGCGCAGTCGCCGCACCATCAAGGAAGCGGATATCTTCGCTGTTAACGTAGAAATTAACGAAACGGCGCAAATTCCCCTGTTCGTCGCAAATGCGGGCTTTGATGCCTGGACAGTTGGTTTCTAATGACTCCAACATCTCTGTAATGCTTGCGCCTTGACATTCTACGGTTGCTTGATTGCCTGTCAATTGTTGGAGTGGAGTCGGAATGAGAACTTTAACAGCCATGATTGTTTCTGACTAATCTATGAATGGGTCTACTCCAATTTTGCCACAGATCAGAGAAGCCATATCTAAAAGCGATAGTTCTTCTTGCCCAGCCAAAGCGAGATTGGCACGGCCCGACCTTCAGCATTGACTTTGATTTCGACAAAACTCGTGTTGTTGCGGTTAGCCGCATTAACTTCGGTGTTGATCCGATCGCGTAAATCTTCGGGCATATAGTAGGTTTCTAGACCATATTGAGCTGTCCAGCTATTAGTTT
Organism: Pseudanabaenaceae cyanobacterium MP8IB2.15; assembly: GCA_030248825.1. Lineage (GTDB taxonomy): Bacteria > Cyanobacteriota > Cyanobacteriia > Pseudanabaenales > Pseudanabaenaceae > JARCMB01. The sequence continues at coordinate 1,190 of JARCMB010000065.1, forward strand.
TACCTCTAATCGCAATCTGATTTGGTGGGAGAGTCTCAGGTCGGAAAGCCTGTCTATCTGTTTTAGCTAGGGCAAGCTTAATCGCAATTGGTTTCCATGGTTGAGGCGAAGTAACGGCTGGATCTTTGGGAGCCTGCATGATGATGTAGAAACTGGTGTTGGGCTGCAAATAGTCACCGTAACTCACTTTTGGTAATTCTTTCCATCCTGGCAACTTGCTGAGCGTATCTCTGCTGGAAATGTCGTAGTTGAGCGTTTGGGAATAGCCGCGCATTGGATCGTAGGGGTCAACAGGGACAGTTTTGAGCATGACGGTTTTACCTGTAATTTCGGTCATGAGTGGCGGTACAGCGATCGAACTCAGGATCAGTACTTGGATCGCCAGAGGTAGCCAGAGTCGCCATCCCCGCACACGCGAATCGGGAACTTGGGTTGAGGTTGGTGCGGTAGTCATGAGATCTCCTCCACAGAGCTTGGTAGATTTGTTTGGGTTGGGTTTACAGCATTAAGTTTTAGATGACGTTCAAACCAGAGTCCTGCGGTAATTACGGCGACACCACAAAGTCCAAAGATCAAAGATTTGAGCAATAAATCTGTGTCGTATTCAAATAATCGACTAAAAACTTGGAGTGAGACTAGGGCAATGCCGATCCAGAAAGCCGATCGAATTGATTTTTCGAGTGAGATCCGAATCAAGCCCATAGCTAATAAAAACAGCAACACGTTGTAGATAAATGTGGCGATTTCTGGGATCGGTGCAACCCCATGCCAGATCATAACGACCACCTCCACGCTCAAGAAACCAGCAATGATTTTTGTGATTACACTTCGATCGGAACTTCGATCGACCAGAAGTTTAGACCACAGAAAAATTGTGATTCCCGTAAACAACACGATATTTAGTAAGCTCGACCAAGATTTTGAGGGGTCAGGCAAGGTTTGGTCGTGAACATTCCAAGCAAAGTAAAAAGACTGAAAGTAGCAAACTCCCCCCAAGAACATCAGTGCTAAGTTATGAGCGAGGTGGGCAAAAGTAGGGCTTGTCGATCGCCAACGCGGAAACAAAATATCCTGATATGCCCATAGCAGTGCTGGCGGTAAGGTTAGAGCGATCGATAAAATCACATAGCTAGGAACAGCGAAACTATTGAGAATGAAGGCACTGCGGATTATGCCTGTCACCACTGCAAACATCGCAAACATAAAAACAGATCTCGATCGACACCAGTAAGCCAGAGGGATAAACATAAATGTCGCAGCAATCGGCATATATTCCCTGAGTGCCCACGCCAAGAAGCCGACTTCATCTTTAGACCAGCTATGCACATACACCAACACAGTCAGAATTATTGCCAGAATCCCGATCGACCGAGATTTGCACCAATAGGCGAGCGGCACTAGAACAAAAGCGGCGATCGCCAACATTTGCTCTGTGAGCATTTTCACGACCACATCTTGATCGGTGGCATATGAATTCCAGTAGGTTCCCCAATGAAAAATGTAGCCCAAACCGATCAGCAAAATCGCCATGATCCCCAAAGGCGTAAAGCGCAGTCCATATGCCATGAGTAGTACGCCAAATCCCCAAGTAAAAAACAACCCATACAGATCGCCATCAATATGGAAGATTTGACCCATGAGAGCTATATTTGCGCCCAAGATCAATGCGCCTAAAATCAAAAAGCCTTGACCGAGACGTTTCCAGTTCGTCGTGTTTTGCCAAAGATGAAACCCCAACCAGTTAGAGCTAACCAAAGCCGTCAATAGCAAACCTACCCGCAATTCGCGTGACATTTCCTGCCAGTTGGATGCCACAAACGTAATCACCCCCAGCCCTAGCAGCACGCTACCCAACCCGATCAAAATCATCGTGAATCGGCTGGAGCTATTGGCATCGAGCGCGGCGAAACTATATCGCTCTGCCAGTCGTTGATACTGGTCTCGATCGATCAACTCTTCGGTTTGCCATCGATCGGCTTCTTGGCGCAACTGTCGTCGAAATTTTTCTGGGGGCATAAGATTTTTCCCGATCG
>JARCMB010000407.1 GCA_030248825.1 Pseudanabaenaceae cyanobacterium MP8IB2.15
AGCAGTTTCGCCAAAATCGGTCAAGCACATTTGCACGTCGTAGCCGCGGTCAGTCAAGCTGTCTTCAGAGGCTTTGAGGCCGGCCAATACCTTCGCCGCGTCCATGCCAGGGTAAGCCGCGTAGTCTGGGTCAGAGAAATCCATGAGTGTTGGTTGCACGCCGATCACCAGGACACTTTTCTTGTCTGTCATATCTTTCTCCAGGTAGTCTGTGCTTGACGCAAGGCAAGCATGGCAATGATTGTGTACGGGCAGCGGGTGTATGAGCGTGGCATTTGTTCAGATGCCTAACTAGTAATTGTGCCGCATTCGCGGCACAATTACTAGTCTACATATATAAATTACCGCACTTTTTGAAAGTCTTCCCGATCGAGATTTAGGCACTGGTTCGGAACAGCATGACATCTCCTTCCTTAACTATGTACTCTTTGCCTTCACTGCGAACCAGTCCTTTTTCTTTGGCTGCGGTCATCGAGCCAGTCGCGACTAGATCGGTAAACGCTACAGTTTCGGCTCGAATAAATGCTCTTTCAAAATCAGAGTGAATTACGCCAGCCGCTTGGGGTGCGCTCATGCCAGCATTAATTGTCCAAGCTCGTGCTTCCTTGGGCCCGACCGTGAAGTAGGTGCGAAGACCCAACAAGTGATAAGTCGCCCGAATCAGGGTTTTCAGTCCGCCTTCACTTACGCCCAAAGCTTCGAGAAAATCCAGTCGCTCGGCATCTGATAAATCAACTAATTCCGATTCCACTTGGGCTGAGACAATCACGACTTCAGCATTTGACTGGGTGGCGATCGATCTGACCTGCTCTACCCAAGCATTACCAGTTGACAGATCGGTTTCGGCGACGTTGGTAGCATAGATCGTGGGTTTGAGCGTCAGGAGTTGTAAATGCTCGATCGATTTTAATTCCTCCTCGCTGAGATCGCCCAATTCTGAGGGTTTGCCCCGATCGAGTACGATCTGAACCTTCTCTAGAGTTGCGAGTTCTAACTTGGCATCAGCATCACCGCTTCTTGCCCCTTTACGGCATCGATCGAGCCGACGTTCAACCTGAAATAGATCGGATAGTGCCAATTCCAGATTGATAATATCGATGTCTCGAAGTGGGTCGATCGTGGCTTCGACGTGGTGGATATCGGGATCGTCGAAACAGCGCACTACATGCACGATCGCGTTACAGGTGCGAATATTCGCCAAAAATTGATTACCTAAACCTTCGCCTTTGCTTGCGCCTTTCACCAGTCCCGCAATATCGACAAATTCAACGCGAGCGGGCAAAATCTGTGCCGAACCGCCAATCTTCGCTAATGTTTCCAGCCGTTCATCGGGAACTGTAACCGTGCCGACATTTGGCTCGATCGTACAAAAGGGAAAGTTGGCAGCTTCAGCCTTGGCATTGGCAACTAAAGCATTAAATAGGGTGGATTTTCCTACATTGGGCAGTCCCACAATCCCAGCTTTGAGCATTTCGTTCTTAAGATTTTTATCACTTACGGCTATATTTTAAGGTAACTGCGCCCTTTGTTGTACAGATTGAGATCGACTCAAATCTTCAAGCTCTGCTGATAAGCTCTCCAGCCGCCATAGTGGGTAATCTCAAGTTTGTCTTCGCATAAAATCGGTTCGCCCAATACACCCAAGACTTCTCGTCCATCCGCTAGTCGCACTTTGCCAACACATAGTCCAGGCGGTTCTTGAAGCAAAATTGTCGCGAGTCCCTCAGCAGGAATTGCCCAGACTTCTACATCGATCGACACGCCACCTTCAGCCACACGGATCATGGCAGGATGGACATCATTAATCGACCACAAGCGATATGATGCTACGGTCGTTGTTTCGGACTCAAACGTTGCCCCAACTGCAAGCAAATTTTGATTTAGGGCTAGACCTCGCATCAATGTGCCATTGACAGCAAATTCGACTGTTTCACTCATCGTTATTCCTCTACAACATCGAACAAGGTTTACTCAAAGCTAATTGCAGCAGTTTCTGATATTCTCGATCGCCGATTTCAACCGCACCAAACCGCTCAAGATGGGGATTCATCATTTGGACATCAAATAGAACATAGCCATTCGATCGTAAATGCTCCACTAACTTCACCATTGCTACCTTTGAGCCTTCAGGAATCTGGTAAAACATCGATTCTCCAATAAAAACCCCTTGAATCGCGATCCCCATAATCCCCCCAGCCAGTTTTTCGGTGTCTCCGATCTTCTGCCAAGTCTCAAAACTATATGCCCAGCCCGATCGATTCAGAGCGCGATAAATTGATTTAAGTTCGGCGGAAATCCAAGTGGTAGCTCGATTCGCACAGCCTTCAACCACAGCATCAAAGGCAGTATTGATTTTGACGTAAAACCGATCCTGATTCAGCACCCTTTGCAGCGATCGAGGGTAATGGAACCGCTGATCTAGAGGCATTAAAGTTCGATCGTGAGTGTAAAACCACTGTACAGGTTCACCTTCAGCCTCAGACATGAGGAAATGTCCCTGAGCATAGCCGTTAATTATTTCATCGACATCAAGCATGTTTCTGGCAAGAGATCTTGTGGCATCAATCATAACTTTAGCGATCGCACTACAACCGTAAAGTAATGCCCTGAGATAACAGATGTTGTTGTAACTTAGGCATCAGCTTGCGGTCTAAAATTGCTTGCGGCGTGAGCGAACGATCTTGTTGTTTGAGAATCCATCCAGCCGTTGCTCCTGATGCCGAACCAGCCGCCCACTCGCCAACATGCACCCGCGTTGAGGCATTCACAATATGACTGACTGCGATCGCCTTTCCGCCAATCAGCAAGTTATCAAGGCGCTGAGGGATTAAACTCTCAAGCGGAATAAAGATTGGATGGACTAAATCTTCCCCCGCAGGTGCAGAACTCGATGAACCTGAAGGTTCCCAGTTACGGTAGCGGCAGCCATGCATATCGATCGCATAATGAGTTACACCAATCACCGACGAGCTAAAATCACGCCCACTCAGCATGTCATTGCGAATATCTTGCTCGCGGATGAAAAAATTATCCTGACCATAGGCGGCTCGCCCCAATATGCGTCTGCCTTCGCGGATGTATGGATACATGCTCAGTCCCGACTGCGTGGGGATCGGCATTCCCGGCCCAGCCATATGTGTCAGAGGCATTTCTGGCGTTGCCTGAGTTTCCATCAACCACTCTGAGAACAGCAAAGCGTGATTTTCGCCCTCTTTGAGCGACATCGGATTTAGCCCGCCCAACCAATTTTGCCGCTGTCCCGAACTCTGAATCTCTTTGTTCGTCAAGATCAAAGGTGGATTCATAATGCCCCAATCATTACCACGATTCCAGTTGACGATCGTCATATCGCCCAGTCGTGGCGTGGCATGGAACGGATCATCGCGTGCCATGCTAAAAATGCGGCGATAGTTAAAAAAGCTATTGCCAACAAACATCGGAAATCTGTCTAAGTTGTAATCAAGTCGATGTTCTTCTCTAGAAAAGCCTGGTTGGATTTGCTTGAGTCGATCGAGCGATCGACCATCATCATTACGAATTGCCAAGACAAACGGGTAAGTATATGCCTGCGTGCAGTCCGTATTATCGCTGACCGCAAACTTTTCACCTGAAGTGGCGAAGCTCTCTGTACCTAGACGATGCGGAATATTTGCCCAACCGACCAACTCCCCCGTATCAGTGGCATCAATCACAATCATTTGTTTACCCTCAGGAGCTTGTAGGCGAACAGCTCGTTTGTCAAAGGTAGAGTCGCTCTCCCAGCTATACCAAGAGACGATCTCACGGGACAGCCTGCCTTCAGGAATGTAGCGCACATCTCTCGCCT
>JARCMB010000408.1 GCA_030248825.1 Pseudanabaenaceae cyanobacterium MP8IB2.15
CGATCGAAATAGACTTGGATACCGCGATCTTGAAGGTGCGATCGCAATTCTGGGAGTTCGGTTTCAGGTCGATCGAGCACAATGTGAAGTCGATCGCTGTACAAATTTTTTTTCTCAGCACTAGAAGCAGTTGGTTTATCTTTTGGGTCTTGAGTCATGGTGCTTTAGGTCGATCGCATTTCATGTATCCTATTACCAAATTTCCGTAAGACTCAAAACAAAATCAGGTAAAACATTTTCTCCAGAGAGAGAACTCGGATTTTGCAAAACTTCTTTAAGCTTACCAATGCGATAAACTTCCACTTCACGATCTTTGCGATTAATTAGCCAGCCAAGTCTTGTTCCATTATCTTGATATTCCTGCATCTTAGCTTGCGTAACCTTCAAGTTATCACTAGGCGACATTAACTCAATCACAAAATCTGGACAAATTGGAGCAAATTTTGCTTGTTGTTCGGTCGTTAGAGCTTCCCAACGCTCTTTCAAAATCCATGAAGCATCAGGCGATCGATCGCTTCCATTGGGAAGTTTAAAGCCCGTTGACGATCCAAAAGTAAAGCCTAACTTAGTTTTGCGATTCCAAACCCCTAGATCGATTGTAATACTGGCACTACGCATTCCTGTTGCGCTACCTTCTGGAGCCATAATTGTGATATCTCCTTGAGCATTGCGTTCAATTCTAAGGTCGCTATTTTTATGGCAAAATTGAAAAAACTGTTCATCAGTAAGATCGATTACGGACTCTAGGCTGATCGTTAAAGCATCCATATTTTTTTAGTAAGGTTTTGAGCTTACATTCCAACTTTATCACAAGCCCTAAGTCATGGTGAATTTTGCGATCGCGTTTCACACATTATAAACCTAATAAAATTTAAGTTGGTATGCTAGAAAGTACGATACCGTGACATTCAAGAAGCCGAAGAAAACTATCGGCTTGGTAAAGTTCGCACAGATTCTGTCGAGCAGCTAATGATGGATTCTAGCGATGATTGAACTACTTTGGGATAAATCATTTACGCGAACCTTAAAGAAGTTGTGGGACTTCGTAAATGCCACAGTAAAATTCGAGGTTTTGCAGAATCGTCAGGTCATCATAGAGCGTGAATTTTTGACTCATATAGCCGATCCGCTTACGCAAAGAACTACTACGAAGATTTTGGCTCTGTCCTGACAGCATCATGTCGCCCTTAGTTGGTTCCAATAAGCCGCAGAGCATTTTGATTGTTGTCGTCTTTCCCGCTCCATTTGCCCCCAGTAGCCCATAAATTTCACCATAGCGAATCTCTAAGTTCACATCTTTCACAGCATGAAACTTGCCAAACACTTTTTGGAGATTACGCGCCCCAATTGCGATCTGAGAGTCTTGGGTTTTGGGATTTTGGGGTTTGGAACGAGGGAAGGGAATGAACAGAGGATCGGAGCCTTGCTGCCGTAGTCGAGTCACAAATACGTTTTCCAAAGTAGCGTCGCTAGCTTGAATGCTGTCGATCGAAATATCACTTTCCCGAAAAGCCTGACGCACTGCGACTTCATCCTTAACAACATCTGCTACTAAAACATCGATTCGATCGGGACATCAGCAATGCTCGATCGACCCTGCGCGGTTTCTAATAACACCTGCTCTGCTATAGCGATTGGGATAGCACGAACTTCTAACCGTTGTAATCCCAATTGCCATATTGTTTTGAGAGGTCTCGCACAGAGATTACAGGATCGCTGTTTGAGCTATCGATCGAATTCCGAACAGCAGACTCTGGCGAAACAATTACCATAATTGATTCCTATAGGAGGGTTGAATCCGAGTTAGATATTATCTTATCTTCTCTCTTACTGGGTTTAAAGAAGATTGCTAGAGCAAAGTTAAGTTGGATTAGAATCATGATTAGAACACTCAAGTAAGTGTTAATAAAGCAAAATAATGCTCCAATCGTGTATAAAGTGTGAGATACGATCAGTCTTTGCTTAATTGCCTTGTTAACGATCTTCTTCTCATCATCTGCTATACCAAGATAATTATGGCGATAAACGTAACGCCATTGGATAAAGAGCATCATGCCAAGCGCGACAATATTCAGCCAATATAGTCCAATTGCAAATTTAAAGTTAATGTATTCACTCAAAAAAGCAGTTGTGAATGGAAGTAAAGTGACAAACATCAAAAAGAACAAAGAAATCCAGTTGAGATGGCGATCGCTTTTATTAATGTAATGAAATTGAGTTGTATGTGCTGTCCAAAATATCCCAAGAGTCATGAAACTCAAAAAGTAACTCAATAATTGCGGCACTAGGCTGACAAAGGCATTCACTAGTCCAACCTCGGTACTAATTTCAGGGCTAACTGGCACCTTTAAATCCCTCACTAGTAAAGTGATTGAGATCGCAAAAACTCCATTACTAATTGCCTCAATCCGATGCAGTCTTTGCCCTGCGATTTGATTGTATGTTTTTTTGTAATCGCTCATAGTCCTAAATCAATTTCGGCATCGGCTGGCATCCCAAGCTTTGCGAATCCTTCAGGTTTGTCGATCGAAAGTTTAATCCCAAACACCTGCTTGACTCGATCTTGCTTGAAATAGATATTCTCTGGCGTAAAAGAAGCTTTCGTATCGATTTGGGATACACGCGCACTGAATGGTTGATTGGGACTGGAATCTAGCAGCACTCTTGCGGTTTGGCTGACCCGAATCTTACCAATATCACCCTCTGGAATATAGCCGCGCAAATACACCGCACTGGGATCGAGTACCGTTAGTAAAGTTTTACCCGCACTCACAACTGCACCTGGCTCCAGTGGGCGATCTTGGACGATGCCATCGATCGGGCTTCTGACCTTGAATGATTCTAAACGGCGTTGAATTTGATCCCGTGATGCCTGAGCATTTTTGACCTTGGCTTGGGCAGCAGCAAGTTTTGCTTGGGCTTGGGTCTTTTGTTGGGAA
>JARCMB010000409.1 GCA_030248825.1 Pseudanabaenaceae cyanobacterium MP8IB2.15
AGTTATGACAACAAAGATTCAGATCAAGGGCGTGCGTGCCTACGGTTACACGGGCTACTTGCCAGAAGAAAACGTTTTAGGACAATGGTTTGAGGTCGATGCCGAACTTTGGGTAGACTTCCAAACCGCCACAAAAAGCGATGATATTGCCGATACTTACGACTATCGCACCGCGATCGCCACGATCGAAAGTATAATCCAAACCTCTAAATTTGCTTTAATCGAACGCCTCGCTGGGGCAATTGCCGATCGATTACTTGAAGATGCCAAGATCGAAAAACTGACATTACGCCTGACTAAGCATCCTCCCATTCCCAATTTTCAAGGTAGTATCCAATTAGAGATCGATCGAGATCGCAATCAAGTCACAGAACGCGCCAAAGAGACATATCTCGATTTGTGAGCGTGTCACAGTTGCCACGATCGACCATAGCTGACACAATTTAAAGCATTCATTTCATTGAGAAGTTACATGACAGTGATTACAAGCATTTACACCGACGGAGCCTGCTCTGGCAATCCTGGCCCTGGCGGTTGGGGTGTAGTGGTAAATTTCAGCGATCGAACTGTCACCGAACTAGGCGGCGGTTCTGCCAACACGACGAATAACCAAATGGAACTGCAAGCAGCGATTGCGGCGGTCAAGTTCTACCACGACAGCAATCAAACCGAACCAATTGAATTATTCACCGACAGTAAATATGCGATCGATGGCATTAACACTTGGATTAAAGGCTGGAAAAAGAACGGTTGGCGCACTGCTAGTAAACAACCCGTCAAAAACCAAGAACTCTGGGAAGCCCTCGATCGATATAACTCTCCTAAGATTAAATGGACTTGGGTGCGGGGGCATACAGGCGATCGCGATAATGAAAGATGTGATTCGATCGCGCGAGTCTATGCCGCAGGTAAAATCCCCGATTTAAAGAAGGGATAGCAGGATGTAATGACGACACAATGTAATAATTATTTACAGGCAAGTTTAAAAATCAAATTTTAAAATCAAGTTTTATGGAACCTCAAATCGTCAATCCTGACAACTCGGAAGTAGTCGATCCAGCCGTAATCGCGGAGATCGAAGAACTGCACCGCTTTGAATGTGGGGCGTGTGGTTATGTCTACGAACCCGAAAAAGGCGATCCTAAGCGCGGTATCACTTCAGGTACAGCTTTTCCCGATCTACCTGATGACTGGAACTGCCCTGTCTGCACTACCCGCAAAAGTCGATTCGCCGATATCGGGATCAAAAGCAAACCTTCAGGATTTCAAGAAAATCTAAGCTTTGGCTTTGGAGTTAACGTCATGACCCCAACCCAAAAGAACTTGCTGATTTTTGGCAGTTTGGCACTAGGGTTTATCTTCTTCATGAGCCTGTATGCCCTAGATTAGGATCATAGAAATATCGATTCAGCTTCTCTACCAATGCCACAGTATTAACTTATGACAAATAGTACGATTCAAGCTTTTGCTGCCCACCAGCCAGGCGGGAAATTAGAGCCATTTACCTACGAGCCAGGTTTGCTCGACGAGCAAGAAGTCGAGATCCAAGTTGAATATTGCGGCATCTGTCACAGCGATCTCAGTATGCTCGACAACGAGTGGGGCATTACCCAGTATCCTTTTGTACCTGGGCATGAAGTTGTAGGTACGATCTCTGCTGCTGGGGCAAAAGTTAAAAAGTTAAAAACTGGGCAGAGAGTTGGATTGGGTTGGTTTTCACGCTCGTGTATGGAATGTGAATGGTGCATGTCGGGCGATCAAAACCTCTGTTTAACTGGTGAGGGCACAATCGTTGGCAGACATGGTGGCTTTGCCGACAGAGTGAGAGCTCACCAGAGTTGGGTAACACCCCTACCAGAGTCAGTTAATCCTGCCACTGCTGGGCCTCTATTCTGCGGCGGCATTACTGTATTCAATCCACTTGTGCAACTGGATGTCAAACCAACTGACCGAGTTGGAGTGATTGGCATTGGTGGTTTAGGACATATGGCATTGCGATTTATTCATGCTTGGGGCTGTGATGTCACGGCGTTTTCTAGCAGTCCTGACAAGGAGACAGAAGCCCGCCAACTTGGGGCTAATCATTTTATCAACTCCCGCGATCCAGACGCGATCAAAGCTGTCGCCAACTCATTTGACTTGATTATTTCCACGATCAACGCCGACTTAGACTGGAATGATTACATCGGGGCATTAAGACCCAAGGGGCATCTACACTTTGTTGGCGTTGTGCCGAATCCGATCTCAACTCAGATTTTCCCTTTAATCTTGGGGCAAAAGTCGATCTCAGCCAGTCCATTAGGTAGCCCAACTACGACTACTAGAATGATTGATTTTGCCGCACGTCATCAAGTTGAGCCGATCGCTGAATTCTTTGCTTTCGATCGGGTTAATGAAGCAATGGAGAAACTTCGGAGTGGCAGTCCTCGCTATCGTATTGTCTTGAAACACTAAAGAACTTGCTAATTTTTGGCGGTTTGGCACTAGGGTTTATCTTCTTCATCAGCCTGGATGCTTTGGATTAGAATATCTTAAAATACTAGTGGTTCGGATATGCTCACCAATTTCTGACGAATACATAGGTAATCGCTTCTGAGATCGACGCTAAACTATAATTATATAACTAGAAAATTCACGGATATTTAGGTTCCTAATGACCAACATCCAACAACTTGTTCTTGTCAAAATGCAAGCCTTATCGCTCAATCAGCAGGAAAGTGTGCTGCAATTTATTGAGGACATTTCCCATCCCCAATCTAAAGAGGACATAGAAGAGCTACTTATGGAAGGGCTTGACAGCATCGATCGGGGTGAAGGCATTGAAACCACTGAAGCTTGGTGGGAACAGGAGCGCAATTTCCTCATTGAGCGGCAGAACACTTCTACTTCCAATTGATGCACACTATAATTATTTCAGTTCCAGCCCGTGCCGACATCACGCGAAACTATGACTACCTTTACGAAATCAATCCTGACTCAGCCCTGAAATTCTTTGATGCCACTCGATCGACCTTTGCCGAAATAGCCCGTAACCCTGAAATCGGTATAAGTACCTTAATTATGGATAAGACACCTCGTATTTCTATTCCCGACGAAGTTAGGAAATATGTATTCGATCGAGATCGCAATAAATGTCTAGGCTGCGGTAAAACTGACTTAGAGGCAAAGCTGACGATCGATCATATTGAGCCGCTTGCCCAAGGTGGTTCAAACGACCTCAGTAACCTCCAAACTCTTTGTGGTTCATGTAACTCAAGTAAGCGAGATCGACCCG
>JARCMB010000410.1 GCA_030248825.1 Pseudanabaenaceae cyanobacterium MP8IB2.15
ATATATTTAGAATGACTGTCCCAGTCACTCATCCCGATCATGGGAGCGAAAATTCCACATTGTCGATATCCACAATCCTCACCAGTGATGTGATTGAGTTTGCTGACCCATTCAGGATAGAGGGCGCGACTACGTAATCCTAGTTCCAATAATTCTCCATCTAACTGCTCTGCTTCGGGTGCTAGCATCCCTGCGGCTGCCCAAGTCGCAGCTTGAGCACATATCCCACGCTCTAGGACTTTAACCTTTGCGCCGTGCAATGCTAATTCCACCGCCGTAGCCAAGCCAATCACACCACCACCGATAATCAGAATGTCAGCCATAAAAAGTTAAGGTCGGGAAAGTTAAGATTCAGAATATAGGGAAAGTATATCAATTCATCTGTGTTAGATTGTTTTAGAACCGTGCTAGAAGGAGTGAATTCATGACTATTTCTCTTAGCCAGCCAACTCCTCTAATTGAATACCCTGAAGAGGATAACCAGCCGATGCCTGAAGGCGATCGACAAAGACGAAACCTGAGCTATGCCACTGAAGCTCTACGGTTGTGGTTTGAGCATCGGCATGATGTTTACGTTTCGGGCAATCTATTTATCTATTACGAAAAAGGGCAAAAAGAGAAGGTCGTTGCACCTGACACATTTGTAGTTTTTGGCGTAAATCAGGCAGATCGAGGTAGTTATAAAGTATGGGAAGAAGATGGTAAGACTCCCGATTTTATCTTAGAAATTACTTCTAAAGGCACAGTGAGTAAAGATCGGAATGATAACCCCAAAATTTATCGTCAATTGGGTGTGAAAGAGTATTTTCAATACGACCCAACAGGAGAATATTTGAAGCCTCGATCGATCCAAGGGGTGAAACTAGAAGGAGAGAAATACGTGAATATTCCCATCAAGATTTTGGATAATGATGTTTTATCTCTGACTAGCACAGTACTTGGCTTAGATCTACGACTATATCCAGATCGAGGGTTTCGGTTTTACGATCCTCGATCGAACGAGATCTTGCGATCGCTTCAAGAATCAGAACAAGCAAGGCTGATTGCCGAGCAAAAATCTCAACGCTTGGCTGCACGTTTAAAAGCTCTGGGAATTAACCCTGACGAGATTTGATATTGAGCTAGAATGCGATCGCTGCTCATAGAAGTACCCATGACAACTTTTACAACCACTAAAACTGAATTCCCATCCTTAGGTATCGGTGCTTGGGCTTGGGGCGACAAGCTATTTTGGAACTATGGCACACCCGATGATGCCGAACAGGTCAGAGCCGCTTTTTTCGCTGCCCTAGATGCAGGCGTGACGTTTTTTGATACGGCTGAAGTTTATGGTTTGGGTGAATCTGAAAGATTGATTGGCAAGTTCTTGAAAGAAGCGGGCGATCGCGCTGCCAAAATCCAAATTGCGACGAAATATATGCCTTTGCCGTGGCGATTTGGCACTGAAGTTGTGAGAGACGCGATTACGGCTAGTTTAGATCGCTTGCAGGTTAAAAAAGTCGCGCTTTATCAAGTCCACCAGCCTGTCAGCTTCTTGACCAGCCAAAAAGATTTGATGTATACCTTAGCCGATGAGGTGAGGAAAGGCAGAATCGAAGCAGTTGGAATTAGTAATTATTCTGCGGCTCAGATGCGGGAAGCCCATGGCTACTTGGCAGAGAAAGGCGTAAAGCTTGCCGTAAATCAGGTGCGTTACTCACTGTTGGATCGGGGAATTGAAACCAATGGTATTCTGGCGACAGCCAGAGAATTAGGCGTGACGATCCTTGCCTACAGCCCACTAGCGCAGGGATTACTCTCAGGTAAATATACCCAAACGAGCGATCGACCCACAGGTGCACGGAGTATGGATCGACGTTTTAGTCCGCAAGGTTTAGCGACAATCGATCCTCTGCTGCAATTACTTCAGCAAATTGCCACTAAATTCGATCGAACTCCCGCTCAAATTGCACTTAACTGGCTGATTGCTCAAAGCGATCGAAACATTCAAGTTGTTCCCATTCCTGGTGCGAAGTCAGCTAAGCAAGCGGAGCAAAATGCAGGAGCATTAGGCTGGTCACTGAGTGATGCCGACATCGCGCTGTTAAGTGAAACCAGCACCAAAATTACGAAAAAAGTCTAATTTATCTCATTTGCTGTCCAAAAAATCGTGTAAATTTAGGACTGCCCAATTGATGTATGTATGACTACCAGAATCGAAAATAAGTACGGCTACTACTCCGACGACTACAGGGAATTTATCATTACTAATCCCAGAACGCCGCGCCCTTGGTTTAACTATATGTGGAACGGTCGCTATACAGGACTGATTTCGCATACAGGTGGTGGTTTTAGCTTCTTAGATTCGCCGCGTGACAATCGGATTACGCGGATGAGATACAACTCTTTGCCATGCGATCGACCAGGGCGTTATGTCATGGTTAAAGATGTCGAGACGGGTAAATACTGGTCACTGAGTTGGGCCCCGACGATCGATCTGAGCTATGACAAATACGAATGTCATCACGGGCAGGGCTACACCAAAATTATTACGGAAATTAATCAGATTCGCGGCGAGATTACTTACTTCGTTCCTACCGATCGGAATGCCGAAATTTGGCGAGTTGCTTTGACCGATCTAAGCGGTTTCGATCGCAAGTTAGAGATCTATGCTTTTACTGAGTTATTGATGGGTAATGCCTTAAACGACTTAATCAATCAACCGAATGACAAGCATTTCACCGATATCCATTTCGATCCAGAACTTCGATCGTTAATTGCCACACGTCGCTATTGGGTTTTGAATAAAGGAGTTTCGGTCAAGCAACCGAATATCGATTGGAAATATCAGGTTTATTTCACCCAAACATTACCTGTTACTGGTTTTGATAGCAGTTTAGATAGATTTATTGGCAGATGGAGATCGGAAACTAATCCCGAATCAGTTGAAACTGGAGTCATGCATAACACCGAGATTACCGCAGGCGATCCAGTCGCCGCACTCCAATCAAAAATTGAGTTGTCTGCAAATGGGAGCAAAGATTTTGCCGTGGTGATGGGAATTGTTGCTAAAGGAGAGATGTCAACGGTTCCAGCAATTGATGTTGCCTCGATCGATCTCAAGTTTGCCGAGTTAAACCAAAAATGGGATAAATATCTCTCTGCCGTCCAAGTGGATACACCCGACCGCAATTTTAATTTAATGCTAAATGTGTGGAACCAGTATCAAGCTGCCGTCACTTTCGATATGGCGAGAAATGCGGGCTATTGTCACCGTGGCTTGCTATTCGGCACGGGAATGCGCGATCGATTTCAGTATATTCTCGGAGTCGTGATCGTAAAGCCAGATCGAGTCCGCACCAGATTACTCAATGC